>NZ_KV837134.1:0-916 GCF_001838465.1 Staphylococcus sp. HMSC061G12 | reverse complement strand
ATGTTTTTTCTTCTTCTGAAATTGTGTAAATATCGCTTTTTTAATTTCGGGTTTTAATAAATATAGTAAATTTAGTTTATAAACGAGTTACTTCTTTTTTTGATACTATAGGTAACTATTATAATGAGAGCTTATACCTATCAAACCATTGACACAACTGGTTTCAAGCACAAAAAGTTGCTTCTTCAGCATACAATCACATTATTCTTGTGCATTTCAATCTGTAATAAATCTTAAACAAGACGCAAACTGTACCGTAAGACTGACAACCTTTTTATCAGATGTTCTAAAATCAAAGTATGTATCTTCTAAACGATTCATATCCTCTTCATCTACATAGTCTCCCAGATTCAACACTTGTTGGTTGACATGTGCAGTAAAGCGTCTTGTTTCAGGTTGTTCTGCACTATAACCTATAACAAATCTTTTGGGGATTTCTGCTCCTGTAATCCAACTCAAATAACCTACGTCATTCCCCTCATTCATTGACTTCGTAAAAGTAACCTCGACCTCTAAGTTCCTGTTCATTTTTTACACCCACTCATTGTTTTGTATCATTCTGCCAGTTCTCAAGACTACCTAACGTATTAAAGTTGTCATATACACTACAATTATCTTTTAACTTTATAATTTACTATATGTACTTTCGACCTATTTAATATTATTGTTAATCATAATTTTTATCACGCGTTTAGTTGTTTACTTTTCATTACTGTAAAGAGTTGCCCTTTAAAATATTCAGTGCCTTTTTTTCTACTTATCTTCTTTACTCTGGTTATATTCCCAAAAAATCAGGGTTGCTATTAATATCCTTATGTAATCACAGCTAAAAAACAATATTGCAGAAACTACCATAAGTACTTTATACATAGCTAAGACCCACTTCCAAATTAAATATCATTACCTTATTATGTAT
>NZ_KV837133.1:0-409 GCF_001838465.1 Staphylococcus sp. HMSC061G12 | reverse complement strand
AAGAAATATACAAATATAGTTCCTTTATCATCAAAGTTTTCTAATCATAATTGTTCTGAAATCTAATAAGCATTTTAGACGCTTTTCACATATATGAAGAGCGTCTTTTTGGTTCTGATGCAAAGTTAAACGATATAGCTACTCACTAATTTATCATGTCAATGTTCGACTCAAATTTTTTATTCATTTATATTAATTGAATATTGGCTAGCAAATTATGATTGCCACACCTCTAAAATATTTGAAAAGTTAGAGTGAATAATATAAGTTCTACCTCTTCAAGTGTTTGTTTTCAATAGAAAAAGAAGGTGGGATTGTGAGTGAATCTAAATATAAAAAGTTGATTATGAGTGTACCTGTTTTCGTAAAAAAGGACAAAGTAATCGATTGGTTGCACTTAATTTTGATA
>NZ_KV837132.1:0-455 GCF_001838465.1 Staphylococcus sp. HMSC061G12 | reverse complement strand
GTGTTAACCAGTCCAAAAGCTATACCACTGGCAAATGCCAATAATAATTAAAGGATAGACATCTGAGGCATAAACATCATGAGGTGGTATGAACATAAAGCAATAGTTAAATATATTATTCAGAGAAAAAATTATTAAAAAATGAAAATTTGGTTATATGGAGATTTTTAAGTATAATAAGGGTGTTATTATGAAGAAGTTGTATGAACAGTTTCTTTATAAAAAAAGAAAAAGGAAGTGAAGTTGTTGAAAAAATCAAAGAAACGTTTAGACTTTTTACCTAATAAGTTAAACAAGTATTCAATTAGAAAATTCACAGTAGGTACAGCCTCTATTTTAGTGGGAGCGACTTTATTTTTAGGAGTTAATAATGAAGCTCAAGCAGAAGAAATAGTTAACTCAACAAATAAAGAACTTTCACCAAAAGAAGGTAATACAGAATCATTATCAGAAGA
>NZ_KV837131.1:41106-42293 GCF_001838465.1 Staphylococcus sp. HMSC061G12 | reverse complement strand
CGGAAATTCCAGTCGAAGAAGTGCCTGAAGTACCAGCCGAGCCAGAGGTGGTAACACCGACAATACCTGTACCAGAGGTAACACCAGAAGTACCGGCAGAAGAAGCAACACCGACAGCACCGGAAGTACCAGTTGAAGAGATTCCAGAAGTGCCATCCGAGCCAGAGGCAGAAACACCAATAGAACCGGCACCAGAAGTAATACCGGAAGCACCTGTGGAAGAAGCAACACCGACAGAACCGACATCAGGGGTAACGCCAGAGGAACCGGTAGAAGAACCAACATCAGAGGTATCAGAGGAAGAACCAACATCGACAGGATCAGAGACTCCAGTTGAGAAAGAACCAGTAAAAGAAACAGAAGAAACGTCTACTGAAATTTCTCCTTCTAAAGAAGATACAGTAGTAGAGTCTGAAAAAGAGGAAGAAAATGATGAAGTTACTGTTGAAAACAATGACACATCAAAAGAAAGCACTGGTGAAGTAACTACACACAATGACATAGAAAATGTGAAAGCAAAATCAGTAAAAAAAGATGTTCAAGATAAAAAATCAACAACTTTAAACTCTAAAACTTTTACTCATAAAAAAGAAAGTAAGCCTAATAAACAAGCATTACCTGAAACAGGTAATGAAACATCATCAATGCCGTTATTAGGTTCATTGTTGACATTGTTTGGTTTAGGATTTATCGCAAGACGCTTTAATAAGAACAAAAAAACAGATAAATAAGACTGAGGGTAGTCTAAAATGAAAATGCCATTGTAGGGATTGAATCCCATTACCATGGCATTTCTTTATTTATAAAGTGAAATTGAATTATCCAATATCTCCTAGAGTCGCAACCATCACAGCTTTGATAGTGTGCATACGGTTTTCAGCTTCTTGGAATACAACAGAGTGTTTGCCTTCGAAGACTTCATCTGTGACTTCCATTTCTTTTAAGCCGTGTTTTTCCTCAATTTGTTTACCGATTGTTGTGTCAGTGTTGTGGAAAGAAGGTAAGCAGTGTTCGAAGATAACACGTGGGTTACCTGTTTTTTCGATCATGTCTTGGTTTACTTGGTAAGGTTTCAATAATTTGATACGTTCTTCCCAAACTTCATCGGGTTCACCCATAGATACCCATACGTCTGTGTAAAGTACGTCTGAATCTTTAACACCTTTATCGATGTCGTCTGTTACTAA
>NZ_KV837131.1:0-41006 GCF_001838465.1 Staphylococcus sp. HMSC061G12 | reverse complement strand
TCAATACTTCTTTAGCTGTTAAGAAGTCAGCTAAGACTTGTGTTGGGTGATCTTCGTCAGTTAAACCGTTCCATACCGGCACGCCTGATTCTTTTGCTAATGATTCAACAGTACGTTGAGAGAATCCGCGATATTCGATGCCGTCATACATGCCGCCTAAAACGCGAGCTGTATCTGCTGCTGTTTCTTTTTTGCCCATTTGAGAACCAGTTGGTCCAAGATAAGTAGTACTTGCACCTTGGTCAGCTGCCGCAACTTCAAATGCGCAACGAGTACGAGTTGAGTCTTTTTCGAAAATTAATGCAATGTTTTTTCCTTTAAGTGTTTGTTGCTCAATACCGGCGTATTTCGCACGTTTCAAATCCTCTGAAAGGTTTAATAAATATTCTACTTCTTTTTGGCTGAAATCTAATAATGTTAGGAAATGTCTGTTTCTTAAGTTTTGCATTCTACTACAACTCCTCTTTGTGATATATTACACCTTCATTATAAGTGACTTATTTTTCAAGACAATGAAATAAATATAGTTTTAAAAAACTTTACAGAACTCTAATTATTCCTAAACAATTGCGATTCTATAATTTTGAAAATTAGGCTTTAATTGTAATCTGCTTCTTATTGTTAGAAATAAAGGTATGAGACATTGGTTTTGATTTATTATACACTATTACGAATAAAGATACATAATTATTTATAAAAAAACACACTTTTTGAAAAAGCGTGTTAGAAATGCTCCATTTTCAGAATGTGCGTAATAATATCGTCGATTTTGTGCATGACTTCGTGCGTTGTACGATCAACGATTTTATAATGCCTCGAGCTTAAATCTAAAGTACGTATTTGACCGACATCGACAGTACCTTTAATTCGATGTTCCATAGAATGTAGTTCAACATCAGTAGGATACTTAACAGCTCTACTTGTAATAGGAGAAACCCATACTAAACCTGTCTTTTGATTGAATTCATTTCTGCTTAGAACCACACAAGGTCTATATTTACCTTTCTCGCGACCAAGTGTGGGATTCAGATTAACTTCTATAATTTGATATTGTTTTACCATTGCTCACGCTCCGATGCTTCGCCCCATTCATGCGTTTTGTAATCTGAGTAATCGCCGCCCTGTTGAAAGAAACGGTTCCACTCTTTAGTAAAATCTTCATGGTTTACTTTTTTAAAAACGATAGTATCGTTGATTATTTCGTGAACTAATTGATCTCCAGGTTTTAAATTTAAAGATTCTATCACAGTATCAGGCAATGTAACGGCATGACCTTGTTCAGTTTTGAAAATTCGTGCATGTTCTTCTGACATAAATAACACCTCTTCAGACTTATCATATCTTATTTAACTTAAAATCGGCAGAAATAATGTTGGATTTATTATAAAGTGTAGATTGAATCTTATTAATAATAAAGAAATAGTTTAGAATAGAAAGAAACAAGTGCTAAAGAGGAGGTGTACAAGATTTTGGGAATACTAGGTGTGTTGTGTTTTATTATATTTATAATTTACATAGCCATGTTTGTCTTTTTATGGATAAAAGGTAAGCAGAAGAAAGCAGCAGGTATCATTGCTTTAGTAGCATTTATTTTAAGTATGATGTTCTTTGGAATGTCTGAACCAGATACAAAGCCTGAAACAACGAATAATCAAACTGCAGATACAACACAAGATCAATCAAAAGATGAATCGAAAGATACACAAAAAGACAATCAGTCAGAACAACCTAAAGCAGCTCCGAAATCAGAACAAGAATCGGACAATGGCCAAAAGAAAGAAACGAGTGAACCTAAATCTGAACCGCAAACACAACCTAATGGTTTAGTTAGAGAAGAAGTTGAATTCACACGTCCTGTAGATGGAGATACAGTAAGATTGAGATATGAAGGAAAAGAATCTGCCTTCAGATTATTGTTGATTGATACACCGGAGACGAAACATCCTAGAAAAGGTGTAGAACCATATGGTAAAGAAGCGTCTGATTTTACCAAGAATATGTTGATGCATGCTTCTAAGGTTGAAGTTGAGTTTGATAAGGGCGGTAAGACAGATAAATATGGCAGATATCTAGCATATGTCTATGCCGATGGTGTGATGGTAAATGATGCATTAGTCAGACAAGGTTTAGCAAAAGTAGCTTATATTTATCCGCCAAGTGTTACGTATTTAGACCAATTACAAGAGAGTCAACGTTTAGCGCAACAGGAGCGTCTGAATATTTGGAGTGGTAATGTCCCAGAAAATAATTATCAAAGTAGCCTACCGTCAGGCTCCCAAGGATCTCAAAATCATTCACAAAACAGTGCGTCTCAAAATGGAGGAACGAAGTATTATGCTAACTGTACAGAATTGAGAAAAGACTATCCTGGAGGAGTGTCTAAAGATCATCCGGCTTATAGAGATAAAATGGATGGAGATAAAGATGGATGGGCATGTGAGATAAATTAATGGGTATGAAAAAAGTAGAATTCGTTTGAATTCACATAATAAAAATGATTGTAAAAAGTAAATGGCTATGCTATAATTCTTGATTGTGAGTAATGAAAATTATTCCTTGCTTACTCCAATTGAGAGTAAGCCGTATAGTCCACGAGGAGGTGCAGATAAAAATGAGAACATATGAAATTATGTACGTTGTTCGTCCAAACATTGAAGACGAAGCGAGAAAAGCATTAGTTGAACGTTTCAAAAATATTTTAACTAACGACGGTGCTGAAATCATTGAAGAAAAAGATTGGGGCAAACGTCGCCTTGCTTACGAAATCGACGATTTCAAAGAAGGTTTCTACAACATTGTACGTATCAACACTGAAAACAGTGAAGCTACAGATGAATTCCAACGTTTAGCAAAAATCAATGACGATATCATTCGTTATATGGTTATTCGCGAAGACGAAGATAAGTAAAAACAGAATGGGGGCGTTTAAATGATTAACAGAGTTGTATTAGTAGGCCGTTTAACTAAGGATCCTGAATACAGAACGACACCCTCAGGCGTAAGTGTAGCGACTTTTACTCTAGCGGTTAATCGTACGTTTACGAATGCGCAAGGGGAACGTGAAGCGGACTTTATTAACTGTGTTGTTTTTAGAAAACAAGCAGAAAACGTAAGCAATTACTTGTTTAAAGGAAGTCTTGCAGGCGTTGATGGTCGCTTACAATCACGCAGTTACGAAAACCAAGAAGGACGCCGTATCTTTGTTACTGAAGTTGTATGTGACAGTGTTCAATTCCTTGAACCAAAATCACAAAACCAACGTCATGGCCAACAATCTGGCGGTAATAACCAATTCCAGAGCTATGGTCAAAACTATGGTGGTCAACAACAAGGACAAAATACGTCATCTTATCAAAACAACAATTCATCCAACGCTGGTCAATCAGACAATCCATTCGCAAATACGAACGGACCTATTGACATCAGTGACGATGATTTACCATTCTAATACGTGTAATGAACGTAAAATTTGAAAATATCGATTAAAGGAGGCAGTTAACCATGGCAGGTGGACCAAGAAGAGGCGGACGTCGTCGTAAAAAAGTTTGTTACTTCACAGCAAACGGAATTACACACATCGACTATAAAGATACTGACTTATTAAAACGTTTTATCTCAGAACGCGGTAAAATTTTACCACGTCGTGTAACTGGCACTTCAGCTAAATATCAACGTATGTTGACTACAGCTATCAAACGTGCTCGTCATATGGCTTTATTACCATATGTTAAAGATGAAAACTAAGATAAAACTTATAGATAAACCCCGTAGGCATAGGCTTACGGGGTTTTTTCATGTTCAAAAATAATAATAAAGGGCGAAATAAGGATAGAAAATATTAATCTAAAAGAGGTAAGATTCTCTAAAGTTTGTTTTTTTAACAGAAAAAATACGCCCGACTTCGCGAGCGTATTATAAAAGTCATTAAGTATTTATGGATTATTTTTTAGGAGCAAAAGTGTCTACTAAGTTCACGATTAACTTGATAATACCACCAATAATATCTGCGATCATCATGATAAGCAACCTCCTTTTTTTATCTTAATTTTATTCTAGATGATTTTTCTATTTCATTGCGCAAAATTCCTTAAGTCATCATTTAACCTACTTAACTGTTAAATTTTGACTCTGGAAATAACAGTTACGTTCCCTAAGTGTTCTAAAAGTATAAGTATGATGAGTTGTACACTGTGTTTACTGCGTTTATGGACGGGTAAAATATTTTTGAAATGTATCCACTACATTGGACAAGTGAATAAATGTCAAGTTGAAAAGGAGCATCTTAATATGAGTAGACAAGGATTAAATAAAAACGATAAGAATGAAACATCTCATCCAACGCACTACGAAGGATTAGATCATAGCGGTAAAGGTGAAGAACACTTTGATCTGCATAAAGCGAATGATTTATTGACAGAGTACAAAGAACATGAAAATAAGTGGTCAAAAGAAGAACGTACTAAAGAATTAGAATTAATCGAAGATGAAATCAAAAAACAAAAAATGTTGGTTAAAGATAGAGTGAAACCAGATAGCCAACCAGAAAAAGATCGTTTAGCTAACTTATCAGATAAAGTGACTGAGCAAGTATTCGGTATTTTTGAACATACAGATGATTTAGAAGAGGCTAAAAGATTTTTAGAGTCTCATTATCAACGTGGTAAAGTTGATATTGCTTATGGTCGTTCTTTCATTTTAGTATGCGAAGATTCATTACTTGCACAAGCAAAAAGCGAATACTCAAGCAATAAAGATAATGAAGAGTTAGTTAATTTTATCTCTGAAAAGAATATTGAATTAAGTAAAGAAATTATGTCAGATGATTACGTTCATTTATTAGAAGTAGAGCGTGAATTCTTAAAAATCTTGATGAAAAATAATCAACTTGACGAAATTTAAAAGTTAAATAAAAATGTATGAGACCTTAACCCTGTAGCATTGATGCATATCAATATTACAGGGATTTTTTTATCTGATTTTATTTTCATTAGCTTTCTGTATAGGTTGAAAGGAATGTTTGGGTGTTGTTAATGTAAGAAGTACATAAAATATAATCACTTGTACACAAGAGACCGTACAAGAATGTTAAAATTAGATAACAAACAAACATTAAGTCGATAAAATTATATAAAAACATGTTATCATTACGTTAAATCTATTTGCTCAGTGTCATAATGAAGTAAAGTGAATTGAGTAAACGGCAGAGGATAACGAGATTATAGGAGTGAACACAACGTGAAGTTTTATTTGATACGGCATGGAGAATCAACCGCAAACTATGATAATCATCATGGAAATCAATACTTTACTGGACAATTAGATGTCTCTTTAACAAAAGAAGGCGTATGTTCTGCACAAGCATTAAAAACATATTTTGAAGGTATACATATAGACCATATCTACATTTCTGATTTAACCCGTACGATTCAAACATATGAAAATGGTTTTGACAGTGCGATTCCACATACTTTTTCGCCATTATTAAGAGAACGCTCTCTAGGGGAGTTTGAAGGCTATCCAAGAGAAACATTGCGTGACAATCCAGCTTATAGTCGTTATTTTGAAGATCCACGATACAGCGACTTTCGAAACAGTTTTACACAACGTGCACCTGGCGGTGAAAACTATTCAGATGTATTAGGAAGAATAGATGAATTTTTTAAAGATATATTGGATATTAAAGACGAAGTAGTAGTGATTGTGGCGCATCAAATTTGGATACGTTGCTGCCTGTATTATTTAGGTGTAATTACTGAAGAAGAATTATTCGACAAACACATTGAGAATTGTGATCCGATTCTTGTAGATACTGAAAACATATAAAAGCGGTTGAATCCTTTGTTTTGGATTCAACCGCTTAACATTTATCTTGATTGATTTTATTTTAATTTGTCGATTGCTTGAGGTAATAACTCTTCAAACAAATCAATGAAGTTTAAATAAACATCTTTATAAACGTATTCATCAATTCGGTGTGCTTGGCTTGTTTCGCCAGGACCGAACATAATAAGTGGGAAGTCTTTTCCTTTATCAAGCATTAAGTCAGCCGCATCTGTGACACCTGGTGAAGCTTGTTTAGGAATAGATTCACCTAAATATTTTTTACCGAGTGATTGTGCTAGGTCTACTACTGGATTATCACCAGTTGTGAAGACTGCAGAACGTGACATATACGTATCAATGTCTAAATCACAATCACTGTATTTTTCTTTAACATCTTTTGCGACTTGTTCGAATAAGTCTTGGTAGCCATCATTGTCTGCTTCTGGAATTGTTCTGATATTAAATTCTACTACTGCGCGGTCAGGAATAGAGTTGACTTGTGTACCACTATTAAAGATTGTCGCATTTGCGACAGGTTCGCCTAACTCTTCATTTGTCGCAGTAATTTTAGCTTGTGCTTCATTAATGCGATGCACAAAGTCTACTAATGGATTCAACGCATTATAACCGAGTTGAGGCATAGAACTATGCACAGATGAACCTTTTGATGTGACACGGATATCCATAGAACCTTTGTGTGCATAAATAATTTTATCTTGAGATGGTTCTGAAATAAGCAATGCATCTACATCATCCATATAACCATCTTTATAGAAGGCTCTAGCTCCGTCACCTTCAATCTCTTCGCCTACTGTCGCAAGTAAACGGATTGTGCCTTCTTTTGGTAAGCCTTGGTCGTGTAATTCAATTAAACTGATCACAAATGCAGCTAAACCAGATTTCATATCTGCTGCACCACGACCGTGTAGACGTCCTTCATCATCTTCAGTTAGTTTGAAAGGTGGTGTTTGCCAATCTTCTGGGTTACCTGGTGAAACAACATCCATATGACCAGATACCCCGATAACAGGGCTGCCGCTACCAATTTCAGCTACAAGGTTTGCGCGTGTATCTGTTAATTTAATAATTTTAGCGTCGATATTATGTTTTTTGAAAAGGTCTTGCAGATACTCTGCGACGTCTAATTCATTATCGTTCACAGATTCAATACCGACTAAATCTCTTAATATATGAATACGTTCATCTGACGTTAATTTACCCATATCATCAGCTCCCTCATAAATTTTCATACAATATAAGCGTAAAATATCGGATAATAGTATTCAAACAATTCGCACTTTTGAACGTTAAAATAAATAAGCGTAAACTCGGAGGTAGACGGAAAAATAATAAATGAGTCAAAGACATTGGAGGAATCGTATTGGATAATAGAATTCAATATCAAAACGTTGCGAAAGATAAGGTTAATATTCTATACGAAATGGAAAAACAATTGAAAAAAGCGAGCATCGATCATCACTTACAAGAATTAGTGAAAATTCGTGCTTCTCAAATTAATGGCTGTGCCTTTTGTTTGGCAATGCATACAAGCGATGCACGTAAAATCGGTGTAAGTGAGGAAGAAATTTTCTTATTGAACGCATGGCATGATACGAATATATATTCTGAGAGAACGAAACTGGCTTTAGAATTAACAGAAGCTATTACTTTAATTTCACAACATGGCGTATCTGATGAGCTATATCGCCGCGTACGTGAAGTATACTCAGAAGAAGAATACACAGATTTAGTCTTTGTGATTAATCAAATCAACTTCTGGAATAGACTCTCTATCTCAATGGGTAATGAACATAATGTTTAATATTGTATAAAGAAAGCGCGCGAGCACTGTTTAATGAGTGTTCGCGCGCTTTTGTATGTTCAATGATTATTTATCAATCGCTTGAGTAGATAGCTTGTGTTTCTTTAAGAAAGCTTTGATTTTCTTTTGTTGTTTTAAATTTACGTCACCTGCGTAGTTTGTAGGAACATCGACGACATTGATTGTTTTTTGTGGACTATAACTCAACTCTTCTAACTGTTGATCTGCACGTGCAACTTTATAGTTAACAGCGCTGAAGTATTTATTAATACGTTCGATATCTTCTTTTTGATTAGAAGGAACTTTATTATCTTTTAAGAATGCTTCGAAATTCATTTGATTCTTCGTTGTAATGTTAGCTAATTCTCGTAAATCTGTATCTAACTGATCTGAGACTTTTTGACGACCATCATATTGTTGGTCTAGCTTATGTTGTAAGACGTATTTGTTATCAATGATATCGTTATTCGCTTCTAAGTAACGTTTTAAATAATCACGCGTTTCTTGTTCAGTTAAATCTTTACCTTTTTCAGAGGTTTTAAAGATTTCTATTTTGTGAATCGGTGTCGCATTTTTCGGCGCATATTTTGCGTGATGTTCTTGTTTTTCGTCTTTTTGTGCACAAGCTGTAAGCGTCACAGCTAACATTAATGTGAAAGTGATGATTAATAGTTGTTTTAGTTTGCTCACTTTTGTTTCTCCTTCACTGTTCTATATGATTACTTTCATTATAGCTTAACATCCTAGCATGCGTTAAGTATCTCGTTGCCATGGAGATTCCAGTCTTGAAGTGAAAGGAACATCGAGTTGATATTTCGCGATGAAATGTTGCGCAACGTGCAGCATGAGATAGCCGAATAAGACAGCACCGACGGTATCAGAAAAGTAATGCGCATGAACGTAAATGCGTGAAACCATCATAATGAAAATCATCAAATACGCGATATAATGCCAATAACGTTTACGCATTAACGTTAAGAAGACCACTGCCGCAACGACAATTGTTAACGTATGCAAACTTGGGAAACTGAATCCTGAGATATATTCCACAGGACGTGCGCGATGAATAAAGTACTTCAATCCAATTCCTAATAAAAGTGTCACAATTGCCCAAGTCATTGTTATCAATGAGAGCTTTTTATTCTTGAAGAATAAAATAATTAAAATGACAGCCATAAAACCAACTAAGTGCCATGGTTGAAATAGGTTAGAGTAGACGATTAAGAAGCGGTCCATAAATGGTACTTGATGTAAGAGTCTGACGAAGTTATAAATCGGTTCGTCTATCATAAGGATGAAGTCCAATTTCACCAGCAGCATTAAAATAATAAAAATAACGAGGGTAATGCCGATATGTTTGGTATGTAGGACCTTCATAATAAAACCTAACTTTCTTTCTTGATTTAGATAAATTATAGCTTACTGTCTCATCTTTGCCATCCTACTTTGGAATGAACTAAACCTAACGGTAGGTGATAGGTTTGATTAATCATGGGATTGAATATATTTTTCAACTTTACGCAGTATAAAGAAGAGCAGTGCTAAATATACACCGAGTTCGACTAAAATGAGCCATGCGTGGCCAAGTTTGATAAGTATAAATAAGTCGAGGACGCTTAATGGAAGACTGACGTATAAAAGACGTTTGAAGTAACGTGTTTGCAGTGACTGATAAAAGCGTTGCAGCTGTTCCCAATTGAGGTTTCTAGGAAACGTGCGGGTTCGATTCAAACCGATGAAAAGATTGTTAAAATTGACAGTAGAACGAGAAGCTTGGCTGAGATGAACTATAGAAACAAGTAATAATAACATAGACAACCAAAGCTCCTTTTCTCAGCTATATTGTAGTGAATTATATTAATTGTAACATGAATATGTATAAAAAAAGACAGACAAAGATAGCTTTCTTAAAGAAATTTATCTTTGCCTGTCTTATTAGTTATCCGTCTTAATCAAATGATAGGGAGAGATTAGTTACGGATAATATAATCAAATGCGTTCAGTGCAGCGTCTGCACCTGTACCCATTGCGATGATAATTTGTTTGAAGCGATCGTCTGTTACGTCGCCTGCCGCGAATACACCCGGCATACTTGTTTCTTGTTTACGGTCTACGATAATTTCGCCATGGTCGTTTGTGTCAATTGCACCGTGCAACCATTCAGAGTTTGGTAATAGACCGATTTGGACGAAAATACCATCTACATCAATTTGATGTGTTTCGCCAGTTTTGTTGTCTTCATATTTAAGACCGGTAACATGATCGTCACCAAGAACTTCTGAAGACTGTGCATTTTTCAAGATTGTAACGTTTGATAATTCGCCTAAACGTTTTTGTAAAATCTCATCTGCACGTAAGAAGTCTTTGTATTCTACAAGTGTAACGTGTTTTACAATACCTGCTAAGTCAATAGCAGCTTCAGCACCAGAGTTGCCGCCGCCGACAACCGCAACATTTTTACCTTCGAATAAAGGTCCGTCACAGTGAGGGCAGTATGCAACACCTTTGTTGCGTAACTCGTCTTCACCTGGAATGTTCAAGTTTTTGAAGCGTGCACCTGTAGCAATAATAACTGTCTTACTTTTTAGTTTGGCATCATTTTCTAAAGTAACAACAATGCCGTCTTCAGTTTTCTCAACGTTAGAAGCACGGATACCATCCATCACATCAATATCGTATTCATTGATGTGTTGCTCTAAAGCAGATGAGAATTCTGGACCTGTTGTTTCTTTAACTGTGATAAAGTTTTCGATACCTGCAGTTTCAGTCACTTGACCACCGATACGATCTGCCACAATACCTGTACGTAAACCTTTACGTGCAGTATAGATAGCAGCTGTACCACTTGCAGGACCGCCACCGATGACTAATACATCGAATGGTTCTTTATCATTGAATTCAGCAGGGTCTGCTTGGCTGCCTAACATGTTTAAGATGTCAGAAATAGTCATGCGGCCGTTACCGAATTCTTCACCGTTTAAGAATACAGCAGGAACTGCCATAATATCTTCAGATTCTTCTCTGAAGACTGCGCCATCAATCATGGTATGCGTGATGTTAGGGTTTAACACACTCATCATGTTCAATGCTTGAACCACATCCGGACATTTTTGACAGCTTAGGCTGATAAATGTTTCGAAATGAAGTGGTCCTTCAAGCGCTTTGACTTGATCGATAACACTTTGTTCTTCTTTCGGAGGGCGTCCGCTGACTTGTAATAAAGCCAATACGAGTGAGTTGAATTCATGACCTAATGGCACACCGGCAAATACTATGCCTGTGTGCACATCAGGAGTATCTACACTGAAACTTGGTGTACGTTTCAGCGTATCCTCTTTAACAGTGATATGCGATGACATATCAGCAATTTCATCTAACAGGTCTTTCAACTCTTTAGATTTGTCGCTGTCATCATAGCTCGCTGTTAAAACCACGTCGCCTTCCATTAATTCAAGAAGTTGAGATAATTGTGATTTTAACTCTTTATCCAGCATTTATATGAATGCCTCCTTAAATTTTACCTACTAAGTCAAGACCTGGTTGTAAAGTTTCGCCGCCTTCTTCCCATTTAGCTGGGCAAACTTCGCCTGGATGTTGACGTACATATTGAGCAGCTTTAATTTTGTGAACTAAAGTGCTTGCGTCACGGCCAATACCGTCTGCGTTAATTTCTGCAGCTTGTACTACGCCATCAGGGTCAACGATGAAAGTACCACGTTGAGCTAATCCTAGTTCTTCATCTAATACATCAAAGTTACGAGTGATTGTTTGTGATGGGTCACCAATCATTGTGTATTGTAATTTGCTGATAGCATCTGAGTGGTCATGCCAAGCTTTGTGTACGAAATGAGTATCTGTTGAGATTGAGTACACATTAACACCTAATTTTTGTAATTCATCATATTGGTTTTGAACGTCTTCTAATTCAGTTGGGCAAACGAATGAGAAGTCTGCTGGGTAGAATACTAAAACGTTCCAAGAACCTTTTAATGTTTCTTCTGAAACTTCGATGAACTCATCTTTTTTAGGATCATAAGCATTTGCTGTGAATGGTAAAATTTCTTTGTTAATTAATGACATAAAATACATCCTCCTAGAAATTAAAAAGTTTTTTTGATTAGAAAGCTAATCAGGATAGCTAAATTATCCTAATTATTTATTTATAATAATTCTAATCTCCTTGATTCCTATTATCACATTATCGTCAGAAATAGTCAATACTCGTGATTGTGTAAGTGGAATAATGCATAAAACACTGTAAATACTAGTGTATTAGAAATATTAACGACTTTTAGAATGTGTGTAAAGCAAAGAAATTCATAGGAAATTAACAATTATTTCTCAATATCAATTAGAGATTAATTTTCTCAATAAAGATGACTGATTATTAATCGCAATCTCTACAATAACGTTATACCCCGTTTCTGTCTCTATAATAACAGAAAGGGGTATTGTAACTTATTATTCAAATGTGACCTCAATTGAGCCTGGGTAACTATATTCTGCACGATACGTACCTTTTTCAGCTGGAACAGGTGGAACAAATGTACCAGAAGAAACAATTTGGCCTTTAAGCAGTTGTTTATCTTGTGATGCAAGTTTTTTAACTAACCATTTTAATGCTTCAATTGGATTACCTAGTACATCTGAAGAAACACCTGTTGCAATTTCTTCATTATCTTTTGTTAATTTTAAAGTGATATTTTCAAAGTCTTCATATGAGACACGATCAGCAGCTTCACCTAATGCGACTAAACCTGAAGCTGTGTTATCAGAAATTAAGTCGCCTAAAGTGAAGTTAGGGAACCAATCTTTATAGCGTGCATCTGGTATTTCAATACCTGGCGCTACTTTAACGCTGTTTAAGATATCTTCGTCTGATGCATCGGGACTAATATCATTTAATATCACGAACACGAGCTCAGGTTCGATAAGCGGTGCGAATAATTTAGATAATTGAACTGTTTCACCTGATTTTACAACTTTATCAGATAAAATTGTTCCGTAAGCCGGCTCATCTGTATTCGCGTAAGCTTGCGTTTCTGCACTGGTCATACTTACTTTGTAGCCTGCGATTTCACTGTTGTTTGCTTGTGTCAATTCACTGATTAAAGCATCTTGGATTTGATAGGCTACCGATTCGCTGATGCCATATTTTTCTGAAACGAAGTCAATCGGTTCATGATTTTGTTGTGCTTTAAACAATGCATTTACAATTTCTTTTTTGTATTGGACCATAGGTATTCTCCCCTTATTCTGAATATTACTATTATTAGAATAACTTTTATTGTCTTAACTTTCAAAGCATTAAATTTTTATGACTTATGAAAAGAGGGTAAAATAAGATTGCTAAAATCATTTGAAAGGTAGGAATGAAAATTCTATGTCAGATGTAATCGATCAAATTATGATGAAACACCACTCTGTAAGAAAATTTAAAAATGAACCTTTAAGTAAAGAAACGGTTAAAAAGTTAGTGGAAGCAGGCCAAAGAGCTTCTACATCAAGCTACTTACAAACATATTCTATTATTGGTATTACAGACCCTGAAATTAAAAAAGCATTGAGAGAAATTTCAGGTCAACCTTATGTAGAAGAAAGCGGCTATTTATTTGTCTTTGTGATGGACTATCACCGTCAAGATTTAATCAACAATGAAGTTGAGCAAAACTTACAAAGTTCATTTGAATCTGCAGAAGGCTTACTTGTCGGTACAATTGATGTTGCGTTAGTTGCACAAAATATTTCAATTGCGGCAGAAAGCTTAGGACTTGGTATGGTTTATTTAGGTTCATTACGTAATGATGTTGCTCGCGTGAAAAAGCTATTGAACTTACCTGAATATACATTCCCATTATTCGGAATGGCGCTAGGTGTTCCTGCAGATGATGAAAATGGTTCACCAAAACCACGTTTACCATTTGAAGCTGTCTTCCATGAAAATGGATACAACCAAAACGATGACGAAGAATTAGGTTATATTAAAGATTATGACAAAGAAGTCAGCGCATATTACGACAAACGTACAAATGGAGAACGTAAAGAAACTTGGTCAGAACAAATTGCACAATTCTTAACAATGAAAGAACGTGCAGATATGTTAGACGAACTGCATAAGTCAGGTTTCATTAAAAAATAAGTGTTCATTCATCAGACACTTGATTAAAAGTAGAGAAATTAAAAAATCAGCCCTATCACGCTCACTTTAATTGTGAACGCGATAGGGCTGATTTATTTTACATAAAGCCTAAGCCTAATATTTAACTCGTACTTATAAGAAGTTAGCCTTCTTATCTCTTAATAGTCTGTACTTAAGTCATTATATTGATTTTCATTAAATTTCTTTTTATCCAAGTTGCCAGTTAATTTAGCACTGCCGACACCTGCAAGCATAGAGTCATTGACGTTTAATGCTGTACGACCCATATCAATTAATGGTTCTACTGAAATTAGCACACCAGCTAATGCGACAGGCAAGTTCAATGTTGAAAGTACTAAGATCGCAGCGAATGTTGCGCCGCCGCCAACACCTGCAACACCAAATGAAGAAATAATAACAACCGCAATGAGTGTCACAATAAACTGCAAGTTGACTTCAACATCTGCAACCGGTGCGACCATCACTGCTAACATTGCTGGATAGATACCTGCACAACCGTTTTGGCCGATAGATAAACCGAAAGATGCTGATAAGTTCGCAATACCTTCAGGTACACCTAAACGTGATTTTTGTGTTTGTACGTTTAATGGCAGGGCACCTGCACTTGAGCGTGATGTGAATGCGAATATTAATACTTCAGCGACTTTACGAACATAGCGCCAAGGATTCAAGCCGAGGATGCTGACAATAATTAAATGAATGATGAACATCGTAATTAAAGCCGCATATGAGGCCAATACGAACTTACCTAATGTCCATAACGCTCCGAAATCACTCGTCGCAATGGTATTTGCCATAATAGCTAAGATACCGTAAGGCGTTAAACGTAAAACGAAAGTTACAACTGACATAATTACTGAATAGATAGCTTCAATTGCACGTTTTACGATATGACCATTTTCAGGTTGTTTACGTGCGACACGTAAATATGCGAAACCGATAAATGTCGCAAAAATAACTACAGCGATTGTAGATGTTGTACGTTGACCTGTGAAATCTAAGAATGGATTTCTTGGTAATAATTCTAAGATTTGTTGTGGTAGCGTACTTGCGGTCATATCTTTTGCTTTCTGAGCAAGTTCTGTACCGCGTGATTGTTCTGCACTGCCTAAATCAATAGATGAAGCATCTAATCCGAAGACAAGTGCTGAAATAATACCAATTGTTGCTGCGATTGCAACTGTTCCAATTAGGAACACAAAGATGTAGAAACCGATTTTCGCGAATTTTTCACCTAATTGAATTTTAGTGAAAGCTGCGACAATCGAAATGAAGATTAGTGGCATAACGATCATTTGAAGTAATGCGACATAACCATTACCTACAATGCCGAACCAATCTGTTGTAGTGGTTGTGATTTTAGAACCAGCACCATAAGCCAGGTGCATAATAGCGCCAAGTACAATTCCAATACCTAGTGCGGTGAAAACACGTTTTGAGAAAGAAACGTGTTTTTTTGCCATAACAAAAAGTCCAGCGAGAAGCAGAACGAAGATGACAATATTAAGAATAGTGAAACCCAATTGAATCAAACTTCCTTTCATAAATATTTATCTTAATAACAAAAGATAAGACTTGATTTGAATTCAAATAACTGCTCAAAGAAGGAAGTTCATTTTATGATAACTGAACTTAGCAGATATGTATCAACTTTTTTATACAACAGTATAGGATAGTTGTAAAGTCCGTTTAAATACATAGTAAATATATCGTATATATAAGAAAGGGTCAATGGCGGTTTTTAACTGTTTCTTTAAAAATACTGTGAACAAAATAAAAAAATCCAACCCGAATTATCGGATTGGATTTGAATAGTGTTTGATTTACATACCGAATAAACGTGCGAAGAAACCTTTTTTCTCTTCTTTCTTATGATGTGGAACAGTAGGTTCATGTTGATTGTCAATCGGTATTTCTGGTTCAGGTGTTGTTGAATTTGGTGTACCTTGAACTTCTGTCTCAGGTGTTTCATTTTCTGATTTAGTTGTTTCAGATGCATCAACTTCTGGTTGTTCTGAAGTACTTTCAGATTTAACTGGTTCTGTTTGTGTCGGTTGTTCAGTTTCAGCTGATGCTGTGGCACCTTTATAATCAGAAAGCGGTGTTTCTGTAGTTTTTTGAGTTTGTTCTTCTGAAGCTGTTGTTTCAGATTTAACTTTTTCCGTTGAAGGTTTAGTTTCTTTGACTTCAGCAGTCTTAGCCACTTGTTCCTCTGCTTTAGGTTCAGTTTTAGTTTCAACAGTAGGTTGTGGTTGTGCTAAAACTTTTTCAGTATGAGATTTCATAGCTTCAGTGTTATCTTGAACTGCTTTTGCTTGATCTTTTTGTGCTGTTTCAATCGCTTTAAGTGTTTTTTCGTGTTGATCAAGCTTATCTGTCATTTGTTGTTGTAAAGTTTGTAAATCTTTTTGTTGTTGGTGCACTTGAGAAATCATTTGGCCTAGCATTTGACGTTCTTCACGCATCTTAGTGATGTCGTTATGTAAGTCACTTAATAATTTTGCGAAGTTTTGATCGCTAGGAAGTTGATTTTGATCATCCTCTTTAACAACAATTTGTAAGAAATCATTTTCTTTCTCTAATTCTTCGAAAGCTAAGTCGTAACTATTTGTTTGCTTAACTTTATCCGCAATCTCTCTGAATAACTCGATGTCTTCTTCTTGGAAGTCAGTTGCTTCACGACCACGGTATTCTGTTTTCTTTAAATGGTAACCGCGTTCTTCTAAATGTTGTACGATTTTACGTACTTGTTTCTCACTTAATTCGACGCGTTGGGCGAATTCTTTTGTTAGCATCTGATCTATATCCTTTCACTCTATGATTTTAAGTGGGACGTATGTCTTACGTCACACAAACGTTAGTCTAACCTCTATGTTAGTTTAACCCGATTTCCTTTTGATTTCAAGGGTTCTCACGATTTTCGAAGATCCATTTGTTCAAGTAGCGGATAAACGGTTTTGCGTGAAAGGTGATTTGCGAAAACATATTTTAAAATATAACAAGATTTAACACTAGTACCGTAAATGTCTTTAGTCAACGGAATGCGTGTGTGCAAGAATAATTTCAATGGAATTGGTTCGCCGCCTGGCTCTATAGCAGGACGAATATAATCGATTTCTCTCTGTTCTTCAAAACCATGTTCTTTTAAGAAAAGGTGACGTTGCATAAGCAGATCTGCATCAGGTTCATCTAAAGAATCCGGAATCGGTAATGCTTCCATCATAAAGAAATTCACATCGCGGTCATGCACACGGTTGGCTAGATTATCCAATCCTTCTTGGAGCTTCTCTAATGTTTCAGTTAAATAACGTTCTCTTTCTGGTGTGTCTACAGCAACTAGATACATAATAAATGCTGCATTTGTAGTAGCTTCGTAGTGGCCCGTGGCAAAACTGACAACTTCATCGTTATCTAAACCGACTAAGAAGACGTAATCATTTTGGGTGCGTTTATTTTCAAGTGATTGTTTGAATACATGGTGTTTTTGTGACACATTTCCGAATTGATAGTTATCAAAGAGATTTAAAGCTGCCTCATACAATGGATCGGATGTTTGTTTCACTAATTTAAAGTCCATAGCGCTGCCCTCCTATTTTTCTTTTGATTATAGCATATTGATACACTAGGCTTATATGTAAATAAAAAAATAATCAGCAGACTAAGCTGCTGATTATCATGAATGCAAATTAAATTTCATACTCTTTATCGTGTTTATCTTTTTTTGTTTCGTATTCGTCTTTGAACTCTTTTCGGCTGATATCATGTTTATCAGCAAGCACAACGATATTACCATTAAGTAATTCGCGTTTTAGAATTTGACGTTCTGTGTCTGATAAGTCGTATTGTAATAAGACTGCTTGTTCACCGTCTTCCCCAGTTAGAAGGCGAGCAATTCTGTCACTGAACGTTCCGCTTGTAGATTGCACTGTCATGTCCGTGCTTGCTATACTGCCAAGGTTTAATTTGTTTTTGCTGATAACTGAAATCTCGTCTTTGGTATACCCCTCATCTAATCTGCGTTTTAAAGTATCAAAAATTTCGTCTTGTGATGTAAGTACAGTAATGTTTGCCATGTTAAAGCTCCCCCTCTGTGAAATATGTTTAATGTTATAATGTATACCCTTTTTTTATATAATTGAACCATCTAAATTATACTATTATACGGCTAAGCTATCAAATAAATATAAGAAAATTCACACTATTATCAAGGGAAGGACATATTTTCTTCGATGCACAATTAGATTTTATGGAAATATGATGAATTAAGTTTCAGTTATTGAAATAAAGCCTGAAATTTGATATTATCATTAAATAATTTACCTTACTCATATAATCTAGAGAATTAGGCTTTAGAAGTTTCTACCATGTCGCCTTAACGACATGACTATGAGTCACTGATACAATACAACACAATGGTGCTTTCAAAACAAACGGGTAAACACGTGTTCATTCTATAATATAAGTTGAGGACTATTTGGGAGATGGGACTTATATTTTAGTGTCACAAACATCGAGCGATTAAGTTTTGAAACGCGGAGAACAATAACAGCTTCTCAAACCGTCATTTATAAGTTGCTTTGGCAACACGCTTGAAGGGGTTGAACTTGCGTTAACCACAGAAGGCGTCAACAAAAATGGTCTTATATCTAATAAATATAAGATGATTTAAATTGACCTCCTGACTCCAAAGTGAACTTCATATTGATAATGATGTGTATTGCCTGTGCCACTCATAGATCCTGAAACTCATAGAGTAGTTTGGGATTTTTTTTATACACAAATTTAGGAGGTTTGTTGGCGTGGAAGCGTTGAAAAAGAAGGTTAAAGAAGACGGCGTCGTCATTGGCGAAAAAATCTTGAAGGTAGATGGGTTTTTAAACCATCAAATTGATGCAGTGTTAATGTATGACATTGGCGAAACATTTTATGAACAGTTCAAAGATCAAGGCATCACTAAAATCTTAACTGTTGAAGCATCAGGCATTGCGCCAGCTATTATGGCAGCATATCGTTTTGAAGTACCATGTCTCTTTGCGAAGAAGGCTAAGCCAAGTACTTTGGCAGATGGATTTTATCAGACAGATATTCATTCGTTTACGAAAAACAAGACGAATCGTGTCATTATCTCTGAAGAATTTTTAGGAGAAAATGATCGTGTATTGATTATCGATGACTTTTTAGCGAATGGAGATGCGGCACTTGGTTTGAATCGTTTAGTTGAACAAGCAGGTGCAGAAACAGTCGGTATCGGTATTGTCGTGGAGAAAAGTTTCCAACAAGGCCGTAAACGATTAGAAGAAGCTGGCTTGAAAGTTTCTTCACTTTGCCAAGTCGCATCGCTTCAAGGCAACCAAGTAACTTTAGTAGGTGAAGGTGAAGAGAACGCATGAAGAATTTCATCTTGAGTCTACAACATTTACTTGCAATGTATGCAGGTGCTATACTTGTTCCAATTATCGTCGGGACGAGTTTGAAATTCACACCAGAACAAATTGCGTACCTTGTAACAGTCGATATCTTCATGTGTGGGGTAGCCACATTTTTAGAAGCGAATAGAGTAACAGGTACAGGTTTACCGATTGTTTTAGGGTGTACCTTTACTGCGGTTGCACCGATGATATTAATCGGCCAGACCAAAGGTTTGGACGTATTATACGGGTCACTCTTTGTATCAGGGATTTTAGTGGTCTTAATTGCACCTGTCTTTTCATACGTTGTTAAATTCTTCCCACCTGTCGTAACAGGTAGTGTGGTAACGATCATCGGGATTAATTTAATGCCGGTTGCTATGAACTATGTAGCAGGTGGACAAGGGGCAAAAGACTACGGTGATATGAAAAATATCATTTTAGGTTTTTCAACGTTGTTGATTATCTTGCTTTTACAACGTTTTACACATGGTTTCTTAAAGTCTATTGCAATCTTAATCGGGTTGATTGCAGGAACTTTGCTCGCTGGTGCTTTTGGTGTTGTCGACTTGAATCAAGTTGGAACAGCACATTGGTTCGAGTTCCCGAAACCATTCAGATTTTCAGGCTTTGCGTTTGATATCGGTGCGATTTTAGTATTCTTTATCGTCGCATTAGTCAGCTTGATTGAATCAACAGGTGTATACACAGCGTTAAGTAAAATCACAGGAAGAACTTTGACGCGTAACGACTACCGCAAAGGTTACACTGCGGAAGGGCTTGCGATTGTGATTGGTTCTATCTTCAACGCATTTCCATATACTGCATATTCTCAAAATGTCGGTTTGGTTTCACTTTCTGGCGTGAAAAAGAATAATGTCATCTATGGAATGGTCATCTTACTCTTAATTTGCGGTTGTATTCCAAAGTTAGGCGCGTTAGCAAATATTATTCCATTACCTGTACTCGGCGGGGCGATGATCGCGATGTTCGGTATGGTAATGGCTTATGGTGTCAGTATCTTAGGCAGTATCGATTTCAAGAAGCAGAATAACTTGTTAGTTATTGCTGTGGCTGTCGGTTTAGGAACAGGTATCAGTGCTGTTCCGGAAGCATTTAAAGCAATGGGCGAACAATTCGCTTGGTTAACACAAAATGGAATTGTACTAGGTGCTATCTCAGCAATCGTACTTAATTTCTTTTTTAACGGCTTAAAGTATCAACAAAACGAAGAAAATGTGAAATAATGTAATTAAAACAAATAATGGAGGCTGTATTCAATGTGGGAAAATAAATTTGCTAAAGAATCTTTGACGTTCGATGATGTACTGTTAATTCCAGCGGAGTCTGATGTATTACCTAAGGAAGTAGATTTAAGTGTTGAGTTATCAGACAGAATCAAATTGAAAATTCCAGTTATCTCAGCTGGTATGGACACTGTAACTGAGTCAAAAATGGCAATTGCTATGGCAAGACAAGGCGGTCTTGGTGTCGTTCATAAAAACATGAACATCGAAGATCAAGCTGATGAAGTACAAAAAGTTAAACGTTCTGAAAATGGTGTTATTTCTAATCCATTTTACTTAACACCAGAAGAAAAAGTTTATGAAGCTGAAGCCTTAATGGGTAAATACCGCATTTCAGGTGTACCGATCGTAGACAATAAAGAAGACCGCAACCTCGTTGGTATTCTCACAAACCGTGACTTACGTTTTATTGAAGATTTCTCAATCAGAATTTCAGATGTCATGACAAAAGAAGACTTAATCACAGCTCCAGTCGGCACAACTTTAGACGAAGCAGAAAAAATCTTACAAAAACACAAAATCGAAAAATTACCATTAACTGAAAATGGTAAATTAGAAGGGCTTATCACTATCAAAGATATTGAGAAAGTTCACGAATATCCAAACGCTGCAAAAGACGCACAAGGCCGTTTATTATGTGCAGCAGCTATCGGTATTTCTAAAGATACTGACATCCGCGCAGAAAAATTGGTTGAAGCAGGTGTTGATGCATTAGTTATCGATACTGCACACGGTCACTCACAAGGTGTTATCGACCAAGTTAAACACATTAAAGCTAAATATCCAGAAGTAACAGTTATCGCTGGTAACGTTGCGACAGGCGAAGCTACAAAAGCATTATTTGAAGCTGGCGCAGATGTTGTTAAAGTAGGTATCGGACCTGGTTCTATTTGTACAACTCGTATTGTTGCGGGTGTAGGTGTACCTCAAATTACTGCAGTGTATGACTGTGCAACTGAAGCACGTAAACACGGCAAAGCGATTATCGCTGACGGCGGTATCAAATACTCTGGTGATGTTGTAAAAGCATTAGCAGCTGGTGGACACGCAGTAATGTTAGGCAGCTTGCTTGCGGGTACTGAAGAAAGCCCAGGAGAAACTGAAATCTTCCAAGGTAGACAATATAAAACTTACCGTGGTATGGGTTCATTAGGTGCAATGGAAAGTGGTTCAAATGATCGTTACTTCCAAGAAGATAAAACACCTAAAAAATACGTTCCAGAAGGTATTGAAGGCCGTATCGCATATAAAGGTTTATTACAAGACAACATCTATCAATTGATGGGCGGCGTGAGAAGCGGTATGGGTTATACAGGCTCTCACAACTTGAAAGAATTACGTGAAGAAGCAATGTTTACACGTATGGGACCTGCTGGTTTAGCAGAAAGCCACCCACACAATATCCAAATCACAAAAGAATCACCAAACTACTCAAGATAAAAGGAGAAACTGATTTATGGAAATGGCGAAAGAACAAGAGTTAATTCTTGTATTAGACTTTGGTAGCCAATACAACCAATTAATTACACGTCGTATTCGTGAAATGGGTGTGTACAGTGAGTTGCACGACCATGAAATTTCAATTGAAGAAATTAAAAATATGAATCCAAAAGGTATTATATTATCAGGCGGACCAAACTCAGTTTATGAAGAAGGTTCTTACACAATTGATCCTGAAATCTTCAATTTAGGCGTACCTGTACTTGGTATTTGTTATGGTATGCAGTTAACAACAAAATTATTAGGTGGAAAAGTTGAGCGTGCGAATGAACGTGAATATGGTAAAGCAATTATCCACGCAAAATCTGATGAAATCTTCTTCGGTTTACCAGAAGAACAAACAGTATGGATGAGTCACTCGGATAAAGTGATTGAAATTCCAGAAGGCTTTGAATCTATCGCAGATAGTCCAAGCACGCCTTACGCAGCAATCGAAGATAAAGAACGTCGTATCTACGGTGTTCAATTCCACCCAGAAGTGCGTCATACTGAGTATGGTAATGACATTTTACGTAATTTTGTGCGTCGTGTATGTGATTGTACAGGCGAATGGACAATGGAAAACTTCATTGAAGTCGAAATTGAAAAAATCCGTGAAAAAGTTGGAGACCGTAAAGTGCTTTGCGCAATGAGCGGCGGTGTAGACTCTTCAGTTGTTGCAGTGCTCTTGCATAAAGCAATCGGCGATCAATTAACTTGTATCTTCGTAGACCACGGTTTACTTC
Source organism: Staphylococcus sp. HMSC061G12 (assembly GCF_001838465.1). NCBI lineage: Bacteria > Bacillati > Bacillota > Bacilli > Caryophanales > Staphylococcaceae > Staphylococcus > Staphylococcus sp. HMSC061G12. The sequence continues at coordinate 18,261 of NZ_KV837131.1, read as the reverse complement.
GTAAAGGCGAAGGCGACATGGTTATGGAACAATTCGGTGAAGGTTTCAACATGAACATCATCCGTGTGAATGCGAAAGATCGCTTCATGGATAAATTAAAAGGTGTGTCTGACCCTGAACAAAAACGTAAAATCATCGGTAACGAATTCGTATATGTCTTCGACGATGAAGCATCAAAACTAAAAGGTGTAGACTTCCTTGCTCAAGGTACGCTTTACACTGACGTCATTGAATCAGGTACAAAAACAGCACAAACAATCAAATCTCACCATAACGTAGGTGGATTACCTGAAGACATGCAATTTGAATTGATTGAACCTATCAATACATTATTCAAAGACGAAGTACGTGCTTTAGGTATCGAACTTGGTATTCCTGAACACTTAGTTTGGAGACAACCATTCCCAGGTCCAGGACTTGGTATCCGTGTTCTAGGTGAAATTACTGAAGAAAAATTAGAAATCGTCCGCGAATCAGACGCCATCTTAAGAGAAGTGATTCGTGAAGAAGGTTTAGAGCGTGAAATCTGGCAATACTTCACAGTACTTCCAGGCATGCGTTCAGTAGGTGTAATGGGCGATTACCGTACGTATGACTATACAATCGGTATCCGTGCCGTAACTTCAATTGATGGTATGACAAGTGACTTTGCGCGAATCGACTGGGAAGTCTTACAAAAGATTTCAAGTCGTATCGTTAACGAAGTAGATCACGTCAACAGAGTAGTCTATGACATTACTTCTAAGCCACCAAGCACAATCGAATGGGAGTAACCAGTCTGAATATATAAAACGAAAACCCTTTAACCGCAATGGTTAGAGGGTTTTTTAAGAATACTTTACTTTTAAAATCAACACGAATTCTCAAAAGTGAATGTGTATATTATAATTTAGGTAACAAATATGATGCTAACATGATAAACACCGAGCCCGATAACTATTCGCAGTAGTTACCGGGCTCTATTTAGGTGTATTGGCTATGCCGTTGCTTTTTAATACGATTATTTAGCCAATAGGAAAATAACGTGATTGTTACCCCTGCTTAAATAGGGGCAATAAAGATACAAATATGATGCTGAATATAATGTCACCTCCTCCCATGCTAGATACAGCATGGAAGTAAAACGACGACCTCATATTAGATTATTTGATGGTAAGGTAAATAAGGACATATTAATTGGAAATTTCAGGCTTTTTTGTAGATGAAGAAGTCCATGTTAATAGAATAGTCTATGATAATGATATTAATTTTAAGTTTGCAAGTAGTTATATAAAACAATAAAACCTCTTAGATGTAAAACTTAAGTATCTGTTTTAGGTTAGATCAACATAATGCATGATTATTAACTTGATGGTGAAAGCTCACTATATACTTGGTATTAGGAAAAGTTAGTAAAAGATATTACTCGAATATGTTGTATATTAAAAATAGAACAGAAGTATGAATTATTCGTTGATATTTTAATCAATATTTTTGTTGGATGATTTTTTGTGGTGCTTATATTTTTGATAAAACTCAATGGGTTTATCGTAAAAGGAAATATTATCCATTGAAATTTTTTTCCAAAAGACACCTCTTGTAGTGGATATTTTTACAAAAAGCGTATTATGATTTAATTTAAAATTATTTATTCCTTCATCTGCGATATCATTTGAAAAATCAAATCGAATTATATCTTTTGTACTTGAGTATGGTTCAATATTAATTGGAAGAGAATTATTATATAATGTAGAACTAAAATTATTTTTGGAACCTGCTGTGAAAAGTATTTCAGTAACACTTATATCTTTGAAAATTTGCTTGTTTTTAACTTCGTTATTAAAAAATATTGATTTTTTAACTCTTGAGTCATATACAGTGATTTTATTTATTCCAATAGGTAATTTAGAGAGATTCATAAAAGAGATGAAAATATCAAATTTTTTAGGGTTTTTAAATATTAGTGCTTCGTGTATTTCTATGTTGAGGTGCTTTCTTTCTTGCCATAATACCTTAAATAGTGTAAATGCAGATATAATAATAGCAATTAAGGACAACAAATCAGAATTAGTCATGGGTTCAACTCCTAATTTATTTAGATATAGTAATCAGATTATTTTTAGAGTAAAGGACAAAAGGTCCTTATTTTAAAATTACTGTAAAAAATGTTTTTGTTGCACGAATCTTTCTATTTATTCATCATGTATTTATATTTTTTAGTTAAATGTAGTTTTGTATTTATAAGTTTTATGAACTCCATAATAAGAATCAAGTGATTAAAGCTCCATAGTATAGTAGGTCATATTGGATGGACGTTTTATATAGATTGAACACTTCATAGTGGATATGTGATTTAGATTTTATACATTAGTTTGAATCTCATACATTTTTAGGAAATTCCTTCTTAGAATTAACTTCTTAACGACTTATTAAGTTTTTAGGCGTTATGCATCAAGTAATATTTATTGAATTATATTATTGTTAAATATACTTCGTAATAAATTTAGCTTTTAAACTAAGTAAGAAAGATGGGTAAATTACTGGACCAGTTTTATGCAAAAGAGAGTAATTATTTCTACACTAAAATTATACTCTACTAGAAATTAAGGATATTGTACACTTTTGACTTATACTATATCAACTTTACTTGGAATTAAAGGTAAAAATACCTTTTTGAAGACAAGAATAATGAAAAAATATAAAGGAAGTGACTTTTGTTTTAATTCGGTAAATTAAGTTGTTTCCCTAACCGAAGAGAACTTGAAAAAGTAATTACTGTTTCTCAGTATTTTTTCACTTTGTTTTTTGATTTTTGTGATCCAAATGAACTTAAATTGAAAAAAAGAAACTGTCATTAGTAACAATCAGCGTCGAGTTTATTTCCAAAACATCTATTATTTATTGAATATATTATTATATGTCATGTTATAGTCAAAAATTACTATTATAAAATAGTCGTTGAGTTGTAAGTTGGAAATTTTAAATCGTAGTTAATAACTAGGATTAGCGAGTTGTTTTGAAATTTCGTGAATAAGTACTTTATAAAAATTATTAGAAAATTCATACTATAATGAAAATAACATTTGCTTTCGTGCGCTAAAAGGTATAAGCTTGAATGAACACATGTAAAAAGGGGCTGTGCAAAATAGATATATTAATCGGTACAGGTTTATTGTTACTTATTTTAGTATTTTTCACTGTGTTCACGTATTATGCGCCAGATGGGCGTGCAGTCATGGGGGCTTTAGCAACAGCAGCAATTGCAACATTCTTAGTTGAGGCGCTGCAAGGGTTTGTATTGGGAGATATTTTCGATATTAAGTTTTTAAAGGAAACGGGTAGTCTAGCTGGGACATTGAGTGGGGTCATTGTCGCATTCCTAGTCGCATTATCGAGAAAGATCAATCCACAAAACTCAGCGTTGCTTGCGGTCGCATTTGCGGAAATCGGGCTGATTCCTGCATTGTTTGCGGCTTATCTGATGTCGTTTGTGATTCGCTTTATTGAAAAGAAAATTACAAACGGTATGGACTTTATTATCGTAGTATTATTCTGTATTCCAGTTGGACGATTGTTAGGGGTTTGGTTCACGCCACTAGTCGATGGTTCATTATTGAAAATCGGCGGTATTATCGATGTGGCGATGAATACAAGTCCATTGCTGATGGGTCTGATTCTTGGTGGTATTGTGACAGTTGTTGGAACATCACCACTAAGTTCTATGGCATTAACAGCAATGTTAGGCTTAACAGGTGTACCAATGGCAGTTGCGGCGTTAACAGCGTTTGCGTCTAGCTTTATGAATACAACGTTACTACATCGTTTGAAAATCGGTAACTTGAAATCAGTTATTTCTATTGCGATTGAGCCACTGTCAAAAGCAGACTTAGTGTCTTCTAACCCAGTGCCAATCTATGTGACGAACTTTATCGGTGGAGGACTAGCTGGTATGGTCATTGCTTACTCGGGGTTAGTCAATGATGCGCCAGGTACAGCAGCACCGACACCAGGTATTCTCGTTATGTTTGGTTTCAACCCAGCACTCGACGTATTAAAATACGCAGCCATCGCAGCTGCAATTTGTTTCATTGTCGGTTGGGTAATGTCATATGTATTTAGAAACTATCCAATCCGTAACAGTGAAGTGACGGGTTATAAATCTAAAATCATAGAAAACAAAGCTAATCCAACAGTGAATGAAGCATAGAAATAAAGAAACAACACACTAAAGGGACATACCTGATGTGTGTTGTTTTTTTAGTGCCAAAAATGACACGAACTATTAAGCTTTAATAGAACAATACACCTATTCCAATTCCAATGAGTACGATTGCCCATGAAGGTAGTTTGAAATAAGCTAATAAGACAAATAATATCGTTGCGAATGTGAAATCTAAAGGTTGTTTAACCGTAGAAGTCCAAATAGGTTGGTAGAAAGCCGAGATTAAAATACCAACCACACCTGCGCTGATCCCTTTCAAAAAGCCTCTGGCATAAAGGTTGGACTTAAAACTATCCCAAAATGGCAAGACACCAAACAACAGTAAAAAGGCAGGTAAAAAGATTGCGAATGTCGCAAGCAACCCTCCTATTACGCCTCCGATATTTGTGCCGATATAAGACGCAAAAGTGAATAATGGACCAGGCACAGCTTGTGCTGCCGCATAACCTGTAATGAACTGATCAGAAGAAATCAATCCTTGCGGTACAAACTCCTTTTCTAACAGTGGCAACACGACGTGGCCGCCACCAAAAACAAGTGAACCAGAACGATAGAAACTGTCGAACATTTTAATCCATATATTTTGAGTGGTTGCGCTTAAGATAGGCAATACAACAAGCAAAGAAACAAATAACGATAAAGAGATAATCCCTAATCTTTTAGGTAAATAGAACGCTTTAGAATCAGCGTCTGGCGTTGATGTAGGTTTAAGGAATAAGACACCATATAAGCCAGTTATAGCCAGCGCAACCACTTGAATATAAATACTATTGATCAATAATGAGAGTGCTAACACAAACATAGCCAATGCGATGGTTGTTTTCGTATTGGTTAATTTTTTGCCCATACCAATAATTGCTTGTGCCACAATTGCGACAGCAACAAGTTTCAATCCTTGCATCCAAGTAAAGTGTGTATCCCCCTTCACAAATAAAGTTGAAAATAACATTAAAACAATCACTGAAGGCATAGTGAATCCTAGAAATGCGAGAATACCACCGAATACACCACCTCTGATGGTACCTATACCGATACCGACTTGACTGCTGGCAGGGCCTGGAAGAAATTGGCATAACGCGACTAAGTCAGAGTACTCTCTTTCATCCAACCATTTTCTTTTCTTCACATATTCATCATAAAAATAACCTAAATGCGCTGTAGGTCCACCAAAGGACATCAAACCAAGTTTTAAAGCTACAATAAAAATGGTGAAATAATGAGACATAGGCAACTCCTTATATAAATTAGCATCAACTTATAGATTTTGCGTTAGTCTTCATTATATTTCGAAATGCGTAAAGGTGATGTATGGATTTTGTAAAGTTTATGAATGACATGTATTTGAGTTTTATGATTAATTCTATAGTATCTCTATATCAAAAGGATACTAAGAAGGGTTGTTCGTCTTCTGTTAAACATAAACGAATGCGTTCTGTGAAGTTCCCCCAAGTGACCTTTTGCATGACTTCTTCATAAGTAAAGAATCCAACTTCCAAACTTTCATCGCTAGTCGTAAGTGTGCCGTCAATGTAGATTCCTTTAAATAAATGATTGATGATACTGTGTTCAGTATTTTGAAAGACACCACAGTATGTCGTGCATTTGATGGTGACGCCGGCTTCTTCTTTCACTTCACGAATGACACCCTCTCGAATGGTTTCGCCATTTTCAATTTGCCCGCCAGGAATTTCCCAGCCACGCAAAGGACTTTTGATTAAAAGTATTTTATTCTCATCATTTGTGACCACACATGAAGCGGAAACAATATGTTTTGGGGTCATCTTAATCCTCCTAGAGTTGTGTTATTGAATGATACTCGTTAAAAGTGAACAGCTAGTGTCTAAAAAATATGTAAAAAATAATTTATAGTTAATAATTAGTTAATTCAATTGTAGTGTATGTCTGTTTTATAATAAAAGCATGTAAATTAAAGGAGACAACAACGATGAATTTTAAACAATTTTTACTGACAGGCCTCGCAAGTGTATTACTTGGATCAGCAGGTACACATGTATTTTCATATCAAGCAGAAGCTGCCCAATTCGGCGCACACGAATTTCGTGATTACAGCGTACAACCTAAAGAAAACTTGAAAAACTTATTGAACGCGAGTCACTATTATAAAGACATGGCGAAAGAATCAGGTGCAACATTCTACCAGAATAAATTAAACCAAGCGATTTATTTTGCTAAGAAACAACAAAAATCTAATAATGATTCACAAGTTGTGACAGCAATTAATCAACTTTCAGCTATCTATAATGAGGTATTTCAATTGCATTTGCAAACTGAAAAAGGCAGTGCCGACATCTTAAGTAAAAAAGCAGAACTACAAAACCTAATTGTAAAGGCAAACCATTTATTAACTGAAAGTCATCTTTCAATGAATCAAGATGAAGCACAGCTAAAACAAACTGTTGCGCAAGCACAAGCTGTATTAAACCAAACAGCACCAGACTTTGAATTAGTGAATGCGATTAACGCAGTTCAACAAGACATTCAAAATGTAGAGTCATATCAGGCATTTGTAGCACATCATTAATAAAGATATAAGCGATAGAACACAGTAATCTCTATAGGGTTGCTGTGTTTTTTTATGTTCAGTTTTTTGACTGAGGGGTATATAGGTAAACATAACTACACATATGAGAGACAACATCCAAGGGGGGAATGTTATGTCTAAGGCATTATCGATTATTGTTCCTGTATATAATAAATCTCAGTTTTTACAACAATGTGTATCATCTATTGATGAGTTAAAGTTGAATCATGATGAGATAGAAGCCATCTTTGTTGATGATGTTTCAACAGATGACTCATTGGAACAATTAAAACAGTTTGAACAAACGCGTGATTACATGCGTGTTATAGAGTTAGAAGCAAACAGCGGCAGTCCAGCTAAGCCGAGAAATGTAGGGGTGGAAGCGGCTGAAGGCACTTATATTACGTTCTTAGATGCAGATGACTGGTTAGATACAGAAGGTTTTCCGAAGTTGCTTGACCAAGCTTTAACTACAGAGAGCGATATAGTGTTCGGTCAAAGTTTAAAACATAAGGACCAGTCTGTGAGCCAAATTGCGCGCTTTAGTGCTTATACAAAAGAAGAAGGACTTGTGCCTTACGAAATTGATAAAATCTTTCGTGCCGTCGGTCCACCTGGAAAAATAATAAAACAATCAGTGATTCAAGATCATCATCTTTATTTTGAACCGATGAAATACGGAGAAGATAAGTTATTCTTTACTGAAGTAATTGCGCACGCTAAAACAGCCGCTATGAATAATATCGTGGTCTATCATGTGAATCGATATGGTGCGAATCAATCATTGGTCAGTGAAACAGATATTTTTGAAAAAACAGCTTTTAATTTAGAAGTGTTAAAGCAGTTATTAGATTTAGACATCCCGGAGACTGCACGCAAACATGCGATCAGTCGAATAGTAGAAATGGATTATTTATCACGCTTATTCATGAATCGTCGCTTCTTAAAAAGCGCAGAGAAAAATAAATTCTATGAAGCTTTTGATCAGTTAGTTTCAACTTTAGACCAACATGACTTAGATATTAAAGATTACTTGACTGAACCGAAATATGAAAAAGTATGTGAATGCTTATTAAATAGCGATAAAGAAAAAGTAGAAGCGTTGATTACTTTATTAAGCGAAGGTATACGAGCGCCACATTATATTGCAGACGGATTAGTATATTATCATTTGCCGGAAGACTTGCACACCGTTGAACCCTTATACGAACCCTTCTATGCGGTCTATAGCGGTACACATCTTAAAGATAATCACTTCTATGAGGTTATTACGCTATATAAAGAGGATTCAACAGAAGTCGACGCAGTGCATTTGGTGAAGCTTTCTGATGAATCCGTTACGCAGAAAGTAATGTTTGAGCAGCAAGACAATCAACTCTGGATACCTTCAGATACATTAAACGTAGATTTCGATTTTAATCTGCAAGTTATTTATGATCACTACAAACCATTTTTAGTACACATGATGTTGCCAAGCATTATGGAAAATCATGCTTTAAAACGTCAAGGTCAGAAAGTAGAATACGTTTCAACACAACAAGAACAAGCATCATCAGCTGAACCTAATGAGGTGGATACTACAAAGTATTATGCTGAAAATCCAGGGGAAGTATGGGCGACTAAGAAGTTTAAAGTGTATGGTGATACTGAATTTACACAAGAACAAGCTCAATCTATGGAAGTCGGTGAGGTGTTTAATGTATCAGAGATACAGTATTCTAAAAAAGGGACACCGCGATTAGTATTAGAGGATGGGAACGTGATTACTGCGAATAAAAAGTTTGTCGAACAGTTAGACAGTGATCTGTCTGAACATTATATTGTAGACTGGCCAATCACGATTCAAGTCATTAAAAAGTGTAAAGGTTATGAAGAACGTAACTTTAAAACTGAAGCAGAATTCCAACCGAAGTTAAATGACACGATAGAAATAGATAAAATTGTGTGTTCTTCTAAAGGGACACCGCGCTTAAAAACAAAAGCGGGTTATTTTATCACCGCAAATCGAGATTTTGTGCAGGTTGTAAAGTAAGAAGAAGGGATGAAAATCTCTTCTTCTTTTTGTTTGGATAACGTGGTAATGCGTTAAAGTATCATTAAATATTTTAAAGAAATCGGTTGTGAATAGTATAAAATAACGTATATTGCTAGAAGGTTATTAAGTTTGTGAAATTATTATAAATATTGTTGACAGGGGATAGAGAAAACGGTAAGATTCAATACATAATTATTTTCTGACAATTCGAATATCATTGTATCAATTTGAATTGTAGGGTGCTATATCTATATACTATGAGGGGAGAGTATTTTATTGACTTCTAAAATTACTTATACAGACTTCACCTCAGACCCTTTTGAATCATTAGATGTTTCAGATGAAACAAAAGGTGCGTATCATGTTCTGAAATGGGCATATGATACTTACGGAGATGAAATTGTATATGCTTGCAGTTTCGGAGCAGAGGGCATCGTTCTGATTAACTTAATTTCGCAAGTGAAACCAGACGCACGTATCGTCTTTTTAGACACGGGTCTCCATTTCGATGAAACGTACGATTTAATCGACCGTGTTAAAGCAAAATATCCTAAATTGAACATTGTTATGAAGAAGCCAGATTTAACACTTGATCAACAAGCTCAAGAATACGGCGGTAATCTTTGGCGTAGAGATCCAAACCAATGTTGTTATATCCGTAAAGTTAAACCGCTTGAAGAAGTATTAACTGGCCAAACAGCTTGGGTATCAGGATTGAGACGTGAACAATCTCCAACAAGACGCAACACAAACTTTGTGAATAAAGACGACCGTTTTGAATCTATTAAAGTTTGTCCGTTAATCCATTGGACTTGGGATGGTGTATGGGATTATATTAAATCGAATGATTTACCTTATAATGCTTTACATGATCAGAACTATCCAAGCATCGGATGTGCACCATGTACTTCACCTGTTTTTGAAGGCGGCGACTCTAGAGAAGGCAGATGGCAAAACAACATGAAAACTGAATGTGGTTTGCACATCGGACGTAAATCTTAATTTGAAAGTTACAATTAATTTTTTTGTATATAATTCCTAGTGGATATGTTGGAATTTTGAAAGCACAATGACTATACTTGAATTAAGTGTAGATATTTTTTTAGTTTCAATTCCTACTAAAAAACTAAGGATAAAATCTATCATATGGGGGAAGACACTTGAATTTATCAGCAACAAATAGTCCGTTCAACGATGAACAGGCACAACTCATTAATCAAGCGTTATCAACATTATCAAATGACCAGAAGCTCTGGCTTAGCGGTTATTTAACGGCACATCTCCAAGATGGCACAGCAACACAAGCACCTGCTTCTAGTGCAGCAGCAACGCAGGCGCCAGCAGCACCAGCGCAACAACAAGCTGTAGAACCACGCAAAGTCACTGTATTATTTGGTTCTGAATCTGGTAACGCACAGTGGGTGGCAGAATTACTCGAAAGTAAATTAAAAGAAAACGATTTTGATGCCACATTAACTGAAATGGACCAATATAAAACGAAAGATTTAAAAAATGTTGAAGACCTACTTATCGTAACGTCAACACACGGTGAAGGCGATCCACCGGATAACGCATTATCTTTCTATGAATTCTTATACGGACGTAAAGCACCTAAATTAGAAGGCGCACGCTTCTCAGTACTTGCTTTAGGTGACCAATCTTATGAGTTCTTCTGTCAAACAGGTAAAGACTTTGATGCACGCTTAGAAGAGTTAGGCGCTGACCGTATTTTACCGCGTGTCGATTGTGATATTGACTTCGAAGAACTCGCTAATGAATGGATTGAAAACATTATTAATGAGTTAGGTGATCAAGAAGTAAAGCAAGTGGTTCAAGAGGCACAAGATGCACCTGTTGAAGATGCTTCTGGACCCATTTACTCAAGAACATTTCCTTACGAAGCAGAAGTCTTAGAAAATATTAATTTAACTGGTCGTGGTTCTGATAAAGAAGTTCGCCACCTTGAATTATCATTAGAAGGTTATGGCGATGACTACGCACCAGGCGATTCCATTAATATCTTACCTGAAAATGATCCAGAACTTGTGGATGAAATTATCGATATGCAAGATTGGGTGGCAGAAAAAGATATTACTGTGAATACACAAGGTGACAAAATGTCGCTAGAAGAAGCATTGACGTCATACTTTGAAATCACAAAATTAACGAAACCATTAATCGAAAGTGCAGCACAGCTCTTTGATAATGAAGACTTATTAGATAGAGCCTCTGATAGTGAATGGGTGAAAGATTATATCTATGGTCGTGACTTAATAGACTTATTGAATGATTTCCCTACAGAGTCACTACAACCGAACCAATTACATCAAGTCTTAAGAAAAATTCCTGCACGCAGTTACTCTATTTCAAGCAGTCATAAAGCAAATGAAGATGAAGTACACATTACAGTATGTGCAGTACGTTATGAAGCACATAATCGTAAACGCTCAGGTGTCTGCAGTGTACAACTCGCAGAACGTGTAGAGCCGGGCGATAAATTAAAAGTATACTTGAAGAAAAATCCTAACTTTAAATTCCCATTCGATGAGAACACACCAGTCATCATGATTGGACCAGGTACAGGTATCGCTCCATTCCGCAGTGTCTTACAAGAACGAGAAGAATTGGATTTAACAGGCAACACATGGTTGTTCTTTGGTAACCCACACTTTACAACAGACTTCTTATACCAAACCGAAATTCAAGATTGGTTGAAGAGCGGTGTGTTAGAAAAAGTAGATTTAGCCTTTTCACGTGATCAAGAAGAAAAACGTTATGTTCAGCATTTAATCGATGAAAACAGTGCAGAATTTTATGAATGGTTAAGAAATGGCGCAGCAATTTATGTCTGCGGCGATGAAAAACACATGGCGAAAGATGTACATCAAGCCATCATTCATGTATTGGAAAAAGAAGGCGGCTTATCTGAAGAAGAATCAGAAGAGTACCTATCAGAATTGAAAAAAGAAAAACGCTATCAACGTGACGTGTATTAATTTTTGAGGAGGCAAATTATGGCTGAGAATAACAATGATTTATATAAAGGCTTAGATGATTTAGAACGTAATAAAGGCGAAAGCAATTATTTGCGCGGTACCATTGCACAGGGTTTAAAAGACCCTGTGACTGGTGCAATCGCTGATGATGATACCAAGTTATTAAAATTCCACGGCAGCTATATGCAAGATGACCGTGACTTACGTCAAGAACGACGCAAACAAAAATTAGAACCTCTTTACGCATTTATGATTCGCGTACGTATCCCTGGAGGCCGTGTTTCCACGGATCAATGGTTGAAGTTAGATCAATTGGCAGATGATTATGCAGGTGAACAAATTCGTTTAACCACACGTCAAACCGTACAGTATCATGGGATTTTAAAACGCAACTTAAAAAAATCAATGCAAGCGATTAACGCAGCTGTACTTGATTCAATCGCAGCGTGCGGTGACGTCAATCGTAATGTCATGTGCAACCCTAATCCCTACCAATCTGATGTGTATAGTGAAATAAATGATTATGCGGATAAAATCAGCGGACACTTATTACCGAAGACAACAGCGTACCATGAAATTTGGTTAGACGGTGAAAAAATCATCGATTCTAAACAAGAAGATCATGAACCAATGTACGGTAAAACATACTTGCCGCGTAAATTTAAAATCGGTATTGCGTTACCACCTTCTAACGATATTGATGTCTATTCACAAGACATCGGCTTAATCGGTATCGTTGAAAATGATGAATTAACCGGCTTCACAGTAACTGTCGGAGGTGGTATGGGCAGTAAGCATGATGATTTAAGAACACATCCTCAAGTCGGTAAAGTATTAGGTTATATTCCTAAAGAAACAGCACCGGAAGTTTGTGAGAAAATCTTAACGATTCAACGTGATTTCGGTGACCGTGCAGACCGTCAACAAGCGCGTTTCAAATATACAGTGGAACGTAAAGGCGTGGATTGGATTCGTGAAGAATTAAATTGTCGTTTAGGTTGGGAAATCGAAGATGCGAAACCATTTGAATTTGACAGTAACGGTGACCGTTTAGGTTGGGTTGAAGGTTCAGGTAAGTATCACTATACATTATTCATTCAAAATGGTCGTATTAAAGATACAGAAGACTTTAAGTTGAAAACAGCGATTAAGAAATTAGCGCAAACACATAAAGGTGAAATTCGCATGACACCGAACCAAAACCTGATTTTTGCGAATGTTGAGAAAGAAGATAAAGCCGCTATTGATGCGATTATCGAAGAGTATGGTTTAACAGACGGCAAAAATTACAGTGGTTTACGTCGTAACTCTATGGCTTGTGTGGCCTTTCCGACTTGCGGGCTTGCGATGGCAGAGTCAGAACGTTATTTACCTTCTTTAGTGACTAAAATTGAAGACATTTTAGATGAATTTGGTTTACGAGAAGAAGAAATTACGATTCGTATGACAGGTTGTCCGAACGGCTGTGCACGTCCTGCATTAGCTGAAATTGCTTTTATTGGTAAAGCACCTGGTAAATATAATTTCTATTTAGGCGGTAGCTTTATCGGTGAACGTTTGAATAAATTATATAAAGAAAATATCGGAGAAGCGGAAATTTTAGAAAGCTTACGTCCAATTTTAGAACAATACAGTAAAGAGCGTGAAACAGGGGAACACTTCGGTGACTTTGTAGTACGTAAAGGTATTGTAGAAAAAGTTACAGATGGTCGTGACTTCAGATAAGCAGTAAGCATTACCTCAGAAAGTGACGTATCTACGCACTTGGATACGTCCTTTCTCCAGTAATGCTCAACATCTATTTAAATAAAACAAAGAGGTGATCGAATGGGAAAAGTATATATCGTAGGCGCAGGTCCCGGAGATCCGGATTTAATCACAGTAAAAGGTGTCAAAGCTATAGAACAAGCCAATGTGATTCTATATGATCGCCTCGTTAATAAGGCCTTATTGCAATACGCAAAGCCGAATACAAGATTGATTTATTGTGGGAAAGACCCGAGTGGTTTATCAATTCCTCAAGTAGAAATCAATGCATTAATGGTGAGTTTCGCACGTAAAGGTCTTACTGTAACAAGATTAAAAGGCGGAGATCCTTTCTTGTTCGGTAGAGGTGGAGAAGAAGCGGAAGTTCTGGCAGAACATCACATCGCTTTTGAAATTGTACCTGGTATTACCTCAGGTATCGCCGCACCTGCTTATGCAGGTATCCCAGTTACACATCGAGACTATAGTTCTTCTGTCGCATTTGTGACAGGTGTTAATAAAGAGAAAACGTTAAAAGAAGATTATTGGAAACATTTAGCATTAGGTCCTGAAACACTGTGTATTTACATGGGGGTCAGCAGGTTGCCTGAAATCTGTCGCTTGTTAGTGCAACATGGCAGACCGAAAGATACACCTGCCGCATTGGTTTATCAAGGAACAAGCGGAGTTCAACAAACTGCAGTCGGTACTTTAGAAACCATTGTTGATGTCGCAAAAGATTTTAAAAATCCATCGATGATTGTAATCGGTGAAGTCGTACAATTACGTGAGAAAATCAGCTGGTTTGAATCTGTTTCAGCCCAAGCAGCAGCGCATCAATAAATGTGTCATACCGGCAAGCAAGACAAATTTAGTTCATTTTTTTAACTTTAATTCCTTGTAAACTGATAAGAATAGTATCGTCTTGTACTACACAACATAAATAATATGAAAATTCTAACAATCAAAACTTGATTATTGAAAGAAAGGAGCAAAGACAATGAAAAAACTATTAATTATTGCCTTCGTAGGGTTTTTTGCACAATTGGTTGATGGTTCCCTCGGCATGGGCTTCGGCGTAACATCATCATCGATTTTGTTATCGCTTGGTTTAGCACCAGCCATTGTATCAGCGACAATCCATTTTTCTGAAATTGCGACAACAGCAGCATCAGGTGTTTCGCACATGTCATTCTCTAACGCAGATAAGCGTTTAATACTGAAATTAGCGGTGCCGGGATCGATGGCAGCTTTCATTGGTGCAGCGGCAGTCAGCCATCTGCATGCAGGTTTAGTTAAGCCTGTCGTTGCTTTGTTCCTGATTACCATCGGTATTTATATTTTAGTTCAATTTGCGTTTAAACGCGGACAAACTAAAAAGCTGACAAGAGGGTCAGAGTTGAGTAATAAATTTATGTTTCCGCTTGGTGCGACTGCTGGATTTTTAACAGCTATCGGTGGAGGCGGCTGGGGACCAGTCAATACTTCTGCGTTACTTGCACGTCGTGATATCAATGTTCGTCATGTTATCGGCAGTGTATCTATCAGTGAGTTTTTCGTAACGATTGCAGCGTCTATCAGTTTCTTGATTTTCTTACCCCTTCATTTAATTAATTGGGGATTGGTTCTGGCATTAAGTGTCGGCGGCGTTGCGGCTGCACCATTTGCGGCATGGCTCGTTAAGATTATCCCAGTAAATGTCTTAGGCATTTTTGTCGGCGGTTTGATTATCTTTACCAACAGCAATACTTTGTTGAACGCATTTGGTGCACCAGGTGAAGCGATTGCTTTCGTAAGAATCGCAGTGGTTATCGGTTGGTTTGCATTATTATTTGTCATTTTGCGCAAAGAAGGTAAATTATCGAACTTTTTTCACAAAAAAGAAGCAAATAAAGTAGGAAGAGTAAAACAATAAGAGGAGATGAGTTAAATGGCTACAACAACACAAATTTTAGAACATACAAACACACCGCATGGTGGGAAGTTAATTAATCGTCAACTTGAAGGAGCAGAACGTGAAGCATTAATTGAAGCAGCAGCTGCTTTTAAAACATTAACGTTAAACGCATGGAGTTTATCCGACTTAGAATTAATCGCAATTGGCGGTTTCAGTCCATTAACAGGATTTATGGGAGAAGCGGACTATCAAAACGTCGTTGAAAACTTACATCTTGCAGATGGAACGTTATGGAGTATTCCAATTACTTTACCAGTTAATGAAGCAGAAGCGGACCAATATGAAATTGGAGAACAGATTGCGCTTTATGGAGAAGATCAACAGTTATACGGTGTCTTAACTTTAGAAGAAAAATATACGTATGATAAAGAAAAAGAAGCACAAAATGTTTATGGAACGACAGAAGAAGCTCATCCAGGCGTCAAAAAAGTATATGACAAAGGTAATGTGTATCTAGCAGGCCCGATTCAATTAGTAAATCGTCCAGACCATAGTGAGTTTGAAGAATTTGAATTAGATCCGATTGAAGTACGTCAAATGTTTCATGATTTGGGCTGGAAAACAGTCGTAGGTTTCCAAACACGTAACCCAGTACATCGTGCGCATGAGTATATCCAAAAAAGTGCGTTAGAAACAGTTGATGGTCTCTTATTGAATCCATTAGTAGGCGAAACAAAGTCTGATGATATCCCAGCGGATGTTCGTATGGAAAGTTACCAAGTGATTTTAAAACACTATTATCCAGAAGATCGTGCACGCTTAGCGATTTATCCAGCTGCGATGCGTTATGCAGGACCGCGTGAAGCGATTTTACATGCGATTGTGCGCCAAAACTATGGTTGTACACATTTCATTGTAGGACGTGACCATGCAGGTGTAGGTGACTATTATGGTACATATGAAGCGCAAGAGTTGATTACGAAATATCAAGAAGAGTTGGGTATTCATATTTTAAAATTTGAACATGCTTTCTATTGCACGAAGTGCGGTAATATGGCGACAGCGAAAACGTGCCCGCATGGTGCAGAACATCATGTGCATTTAAGCGGGACAAAAGTCCGTGAAAAATTACGTAATGGAGAATCTTTACCGAAAGAATTCTCACGTCCTGAAGTCGCTGAAGTGTTAATTCGCGGTTTACGCAGACATAGAGAACAAAATGAGGAGGCGTAACGATGACAAAATCTCAAAACATTACATGGCATGATTCAGAAGTAACGAAAACAGAACGTCAAGCTCAAAATGGCCATAAGAGTGTAGTCCTGTGGTTTACTGGTTTATCCGGTTCAGGTAAGTCTACCATCAGTGTTGCTTTAGAAAAAGCATTATTCGAACGTCGTATTCATGCGTATCGTTTAGATGGAGATAATATCCGTCATGGTTTAAATAATAACCTCGGTTTCAGTCCAGAAGACCGTAAAGAAAATATCCGTCGTATCGGTGAAGTCAGTAAATTATTAGCAGATGCAGGACTGATTACATTAACGGCGTTCATCTCACCTTATCGTGAAGATCGTGATCGTGTCCGTGAAATTTTAGAAGATGGCGAATTTATCGAGGTATATGCGAAAGCCAGTGTTGAAACGTGTGAGCAGCGTGACCCGAAACAGTTGTATAAAAAAGCACGTGCAGGAGAAATTAAGAACTTTACTGGTATTGATGCGCCATATGAAGCGCCAGAACATGCGGAAATTGTCGTGGATACAGAGACAACTTCTGTGGAAGAAGCGGTTCAGCAGATTCTAAACTATTTAGAAGACAAACAAATTATTTAATATCCCGAGCACACACAAACCTTAAATTGTGTGTGCTTTTTTGGTGGCTATTATCACGGTTAAGTTTTGCGATTATTCTGAAATTGAATTAAAATAGAAGTGTACAATAATATATGAAACAACAAGGAGAGTCGAACAACATGGCAGAAGTAAAAGGCAAAGTAGCAATGGTGACAGGCGGCGGACAAGGTATCGGAGAAGCAATTTGTCGCAGACTCGCAAAAGACGGGTTTAAAGTAGGTGTGGCAGATTTTAATGAAACAACTGCAGAAGCGGTTGCACAAAGCTTACGTGATGAAGGTTATGAAGCGCTTGCGGTTAAAGTAGATGTATCAGATCGTGATCAAGTCTTCCAAGCAGTCAATACAGTGAAAGATCACTTCGGAGATTTCAATGTGATTGTTAATAACGCTGGATTAGGACCACAAACACCACTTGATACAATTACGTATGATCAATATCGCAAAGTTTTCGATGTAAACGTCGGCGCAATTTTCTGGGGCATTCAAGCAGCGGTTGAAGCTTTTGAATCATTTGGTCACGGTGGTAAAATTATTAACGCTTCTTCTCAAGCAGGACAAGTCGGAAACCCAGGACTTGCATTATATGGCGCAACTAAATTCGCAATCCGTGGTATTACACAAACTGCAGCACGTGACTTAGCTGATAAAGGTATTACTGTGAATGCGTATTGCCCAGGTATCGTTAAAACACCGATGATGGAAGATATCGCACAAAAAACAGCTGATGAAGCAGGTAAACCATATGAATGGGGTATGGAACAATTCTCTAAAAATATCGCATTAAAACGTTTATCAGAACCTTCAGATGTTGCAGCATGTGTATCTTATCTTGCAGGACCAGATAGTGATTATATGACTGGCCAAGCTTTAATTATTGATGGCGGTATGGTCTTCAATTAATACAAGACATAAGAAAAGGCAAGTGCACCTAAACAGGACACTTGCCTTCTTTTTATTTTGGCTCTTTGTCAAATTCGGTTGATATA
>NZ_KV837130.1:566-1463 GCF_001838465.1 Staphylococcus sp. HMSC061G12 | reverse complement strand
AACAACCACAAAAAGATAAATATGAACCAACAGTAGGAGAAATCACAAAACCATACGGTACACCAACTACTGCGGAAGAAGTCAAAGGAAAAGTAAGTGTTCCAAACTTCCCTAAAGAAGGCGATCAACCTGTAATCACAGTAGATACAAGTAAATTGCCAAACGGACAAGTTAGTGGAGAAACTCAAGTCCCAGTCACAGTGACATATCCAGATAAAACAACAGACACAGTGAATGTGAAAGTAACCGTAGGACCGAAAGATTCAGACACTTATGAACCAACAATTCAACCAATTAAAAAACCATTTGGTCAAAACACAACAGAACAAGAGGTTAAAGACAAAGTAACAGTCCCAGATTTTCCAAAGGATAAAGGTACACCGACAGTCAAAGTCAATAATCCGGCACAAATACCAAACGGTCAAACACCAGGAACAGTAGATGTCCCTGTAACAGTCACATATCCAGATGGCACAAAAGACCATGTGAAAGTTCCGGTAACAGTGGTAGAACAACCGCAAAAAGATAAATATGAACCAACAGCGGGAGAAATTACAAAACCTTACGGTACACCAACAACAGAACAAGAAGTCAAAGGCAAAGTAAATGTTCCGAACTTCCCTAAAGAAGGCGATCAACCTGTTATCACAGTAGATACAAGTAAATTGCCAAACGGACAAGTTAGTGGAGAAACTCAAGTCCCTGTCACAGTGACATATCCAGATAAAACAACAGACACAGTGAATGTGAAAGTAACCGTAGGGCCAAAAGATTCAGACACTTATGAACCAACAACAGGAGAAATTACGAAACCATATGGAACTCCAACTACTGCGGAAGAAGTCAAAGGCAAAGTAAATGTACCAAACTTCCCTAAAGAAGGCGATCAACCTGTAA
>NZ_KV837130.1:0-466 GCF_001838465.1 Staphylococcus sp. HMSC061G12 | reverse complement strand
CACAGTAGATACAAGTAAATTGCCAAACGGACAAACTAGCGGAGAAACTCAAGTTCCTGTAACAGTCACATATCCGGATAAAACTACTGATACAGTTAATGTGAAAGTAACGGTAGGACCAAAAAATTCTGAGACTTACCAACCAACAACAGGAGAAATTACTAAACATTTCGGTGAGAAAGCAACACCAGATGAAGTGAAATCAAAAGTGATTGTTCCAGGTTACCCAGAAAATGGTCAACCATATACAGTGTCAGTAGATGAAGCAAAAATTCCAGATGGTCAAACACCGGGCGAAGTGGAAGTTCCAGTCACAGTGACATATCCAGACAACACAACAGATATTGTCAATGTAAAAGTTACAACTGGACCAAAAGACTCAGATACGTATGAGCCAACAATTCAACCAATCACAAAACCATTTGGTCAAAACACAACAGAACAAGAAGTGAAAGATAAAGTTACA
>NZ_KV837129.1:0-786 GCF_001838465.1 Staphylococcus sp. HMSC061G12 | reverse complement strand
GAGTTAGATACCGTTAAATACGAACCGCCGAAAGTACAAAAAGTCGATTTACACATTATCGGTTCAGGTGTCTTAGAATTATCAACGGCACGTAATTATAAATTCCCTAAAGGTGTAGGCTCAGCAGATCATGTAGATGATACTAAAGAAACAATTCAATTTTCTAATACTTATCAACCAACAGAAATCAAAGGTAAAAGACTTGCAGGCCTGAACAACTATTATGAAGGTGAAGGATCAGCACCCTACCTAGTCACAATCGTTGACGATAAAATCAAAAAGGTTGCTTTAGATAAAGGCGGCAATCCTGCTATTAAAGACAATCAAAAATTCAAACATAAAAAAGGTTCTTAAACTATAAAAAAAGAGAGCAGCTATTGCTCAGCTGCTCTCTTTTTTAATATTATGTTAATGCTTTTAATTTTTAATGATTAGTGCTAAGATAACATTAAATAAAAAGAACGAAAAAAGAACACCAGCACTAATTACTGTTAGCCGCAGTAATTAGCCGCTACCGATAAACCAGCTATCGGCGCACTTTAGGTGTCCTTCTTTCTTATTCTTTTGATACTCTTATGTTACAAGAACAAAAGTAAAATTGCAACATAAAAGTATTAAATGAAACAAGAAAGCAGAGATACCGCTAACTGATGATATTGTCAAAAAAGTGTAAGCCGTTGTATATATCGGCTCACACTTTTTTTGTTCCTCTAAGAAAGAAGGAAAAATTATGGCATATCAACTAATAAATTTACAAGAACACGCAACATTCGATTCAATTCAAGC
>NZ_KV837128.1:0-2094 GCF_001838465.1 Staphylococcus sp. HMSC061G12 | reverse complement strand
GCATCTGCGTCGGCATCGGCATCTGCGTCTGCGTCGGCATCTGCATCTGCATCGGCATCTGAATCTTCTTCGAAGTAACCATTATCAATACTAAAATCATCATGATCGGTAATAGTTACATGAACTTCTTCACCATCAGCATCATTTTCATCATTATTACCTGAATTAGTAACAGTTTGAGTCAAACCTTCTGGTTTATCAAATTGTACAATATAATCACCACTATCTAAATCATCAAAACGATATTTACCAGTCTCATCTGTTGTTGTTGTTTTTAATACGTTACCATTACCATCTTTCAGTGTAACATGAACTCCTGAGATGCCTTTTTCACCATCATCTTGAATTCCATCTTTATTTGTATCTAACCATACGTAATCTCCAAGACTATATTTAGGTGTTTCATAGAATCCAGTATCAACAGTCATATTATCAGCATTATCAATGATACCTTTTGCTACTACTACATTTTTATCACCATCTTTTTGACCATCTGAATCAATAGCATCATTATCACTTGTATTTGATGGAGAAGGTGTATAATTATTAGGAATAACAAATTCAACATTGTATGTTCCGTTTTGCAAGTTATCAAATTGATAATGTCCTGATTCATCAGTTGTTACACGTTGCAACTCTTTATTGTTACTATCTTTAAGAATGACATAAACGCCTTCAATACCTTTTTCGTCATCATCTTGAATTCCATCTTTATTTTTATCTAACCATACGTAGTCTCCCAGGCTGTAAGTTGGATTATCACCTTGTGCTGTTGAAGAACCATTGATATAACTTACTACTGTACTTTTAGCACCTGTTGGATATCTTGATTCTTGGTTACCATAACGTGTTAGCTCATAATTAGTAATAACATTCCCAGTACCAGATGGTCTAACTGACTGAGTAATAATGTAACGTTTCCCTTTGTTCATGTTACTACGATTAAGATCTATATCTAATCTAGTATTATTAAGGCTATATTTAGGTGTAAATTGACTAGTCACATCTTTGACTGCAGTACCCTTTAAATCTGGGTTAAAACTATCTACTAATACACTATTATCCAACACTTCATATATCTTCACTTCATTAGGTATAAAATTACCGTTTTGAACTGTCGAAAAGTATTTTGCATCATAGATTCTATCACCAGGCTGATTTAAATAAACAACTTCATTATGTTTGTTATTCACATTATCAACATTTGCTACTGCTGCATTTGTAAGATGATTTTCTTTATTACCATAATCTACTACAAAATTTTCTCTAACTTCTTGATTAGCAATAGTAACATCCATAGGATAAGTTTGTTGATCTTTAGTCGCTGTTTCTCTCTTTGGTGTTGCTAAAAGATTGAAGCTACCTGTGATATTTTGATATTGATCTACATAATTAGTAAAAGTATATGTTGTTGTATTTGTAGTTTCATCATAAACACCATTTGCTACAATTGAACCTTCTTTACTACGTAATTGTGTATTTTTAGCTGGAAGTTCCAAAGCACCGGGTCTGATGTACTCACCGTATCTTATAGTGAATGTGTCACCCTCTTTAATACTATTATCTAATTCATAATCAGCTGATAATTTAAATTGTTCATTACTTGTCGGCCAAATTGTATAGTCATCATGTTGATTATTTTTCTGATTAAGGGTCAGTCTAGCATTTGTAATCTTAACTTTATCATTAACATTTGTGCTTGGGGCTTCATTAGCAAATGTTGTTATAGCACTTTTTGTTATCGGAGAAATCGTAGATGTAGGTGCAACTCCATAAGTTGTTACTGCTTCTTTTCGATTAGAATAATCTTGTGCTAATGCTCCTAATAGATCAGTTTTACTTAAGTTATTATAATCTAAATTTAAGTTGTCAACTTGTGACTGTACATCTGATTTGGGACTATTGTTAACTTCCGCAATATAACTTACTAATGCTTCCTTTTTGTCGACTGTTGTATCTGCACTTTCAATTGCATCAATCACAGCACTAGGATTGCTTGTTGTCATTTCAGTTTTCGGTGAAAGTTCTTCTGATAATGATTCTGTATTACCTTCTTCTGGAGCAGGCTCTTCTGATAATGATTCTGTATTACCT
>NZ_KV837127.1:10278-91451 GCF_001838465.1 Staphylococcus sp. HMSC061G12 | reverse complement strand
AAGAACCAGGCACACCTGAAAAACCGGAAGTTCCAACAACACCAGAGGAACCAACTGCACCAGCTGTTACTCCAGCTCCAAGCGTGGAACAACCAGCAGTTGAAAAACAAGAAAAGTCTTCTGAAGAAGCAAGTTCTAAAGAGAAGAAAGAAGCTTTACCAGACACAGGTGAAACAGAAAGCACAAATAACGCGCCATTATTCGGTGGATTATTTGCAGCTCTAGGTTCAATCTTGTTATTCGGTAGACGTCGTAAAGACAATAAAGATAAACAATAAGTTTAACTAAAAAAATCTATCAATGATTTTTGGAACACATCTCATTTGAGGTGTGTTCTTTTTTTATACATAATGAAAGTAATAGGAATTAAAAGAAATTATTGAATTTGCAGCGTTTAAATAAATAAAAAGAAGAAAAGGTGATTTAATGACGAAAATGAGTGATTATCAATCTCCAATAGGAACATTAACGCTTGTAAGCGAAGATGATGTATTGACAGGTATTTATTACGAAGGACAAATTAATAAAGAAGATCCAAATATAGATAAAGTGGCATTAACCTCAGTGCCAGTTTTTAACCAAGTCAGTGATTGGTTAGATCGTTATTTTAAAGGGGAAAATCCAGAAATTAATTTTAAGTATCATGCTTCTGGTACTGAATTCAGAGAACAGGTATGGAATGAGCTTGTTAAAATTCCTTACGGTGAATTAGTAACGTATGGAGATATAGCACGTAAAATTGCACAGTTAAGAGGTAAGAAAAAAATGTCTGCACAAGCAGTTGGTGGAGCAGTAGGCAGTAATCCGATTTCTATTATTATCCCTTGCCACCGTGTGGTAGGCCACCATAACAAACTGACTGGATATGGTGGCGGATTAGATAGGAAACGTTATTTATTAGAATGTGAACATCATGACTTAAATCAATTTACGACTTAAATTTCTAAACATTGGTGTAAGAATTGCTCTGCTTGTTGGTATATTGTTTTAATATTACTATTAAACGAACGATCAAAATCGTGTTCATCACTATCGAGTGTAATTAATGTGGAATTAGGAATATATTGTTTCAACCGTTCGCTTTCACTAAAAGGGACGTCAATATCTTTTGAAGCATGCGCAATAAAAACGGGAGGCAATTGTTTTAAAGCACGTGCACTTAAATTTAATTCAGTTTTTTCAGCATCTTGAATACCGACAAATTCATACCACTGTCCGATGCCTCTTGTATATAAATAGAGTGGATAACGAAACTGAATCGGTCCTTCTGTAATCGGTTGTGATTGAACCATCATATCAATCATAGCTGGGTTCAGATGGGCCGTTTTCTTTTGGAATTCACTGTGCGGTAATTTGAATTCAGGCAAGTCCACTTTTGCATAACCATAAAAATCAATGACACCTTTAACAGTACGTTGAGATGCGATTTGCAAAGCTAAATAACCTCCGGAAGATCGTCTGAAAGTAAAGAGTGGCAAATCAGTATATATTTTATTGATGTTATCAAATACTAAAAAAGCATCATTTAAAATAGTGCCGATATTGGATTCGGGTGCTAACCGATAGGGTGCTTCCACTAAATGAAAATGTTGTGTCAGTATTTGAATTGCTTCATCAGATAAATCGCGAGGTGAACCCGCAATTAAACCACCACCATGATAATAGATGATGATACCTTTCGGTTGTTGTGAAAGGTGCGTACGTATATGAAGTTGGAAATTATCAGGTGTTTGTATGGTATGTGTTTGTGTATCTATTAGAATCACTACTTTCTGCTTGAATAAGTCACTACAAATGACTTGTTAATAGTTTAAGCTTTTTTGAATAGAAAAACGAATCATAAATATATAAATAAGAGGGAATGACACACATGTTCATTCCCTCTTATTCATTAGCTATATTATTGAATGGATGCGCCAAGTAATCCGAATCCGATTGAAATAATGACTAATGCAACACCAAAAATAATAGAAACTTTTCCTGATAACTTACAAGTTTTATACAGTAAAACACTCAATAAATAACCAGAAAGTAAAGTCTGTAAGTTAAATACGCTAAGTACTTTATTACCTGGAGCAAATATATTCAAGCTTGTGATCGAAATTTTCACAATATCTAAACCAACAATCACTTGAATCACTAAGACAATCAGTGCTACTAATGAGCTGATTAACAGCGCAAATAATGTTCCCGCAAAAATGCTTTTCTTTTTCACATTAGATTTGAAAATACGCGCAATTGCCCAAACGATTAAAAATGCGATAAGTAAATAGAAAAGTTGTGAGAAGAGGCCTCCAATAACAGTGACTGGTCCCATAAACGATCTAGCTTGTTCAACTTGTGCTTGATTCATATTTGGATTGGTTTGTTTCATGAGTTCTGTCCAATCACTAAAAGCGAAAGTCAACCATAGTGAACCAATAACTACGACAATCCAAATAATTAAATTAAGTATCCATTTTGGACGTTCTCTGAATTTGCTAAAGGAATCCCCTAGCAGTAAGTTAGAATTTTCCATATGCTACTCCTTATGTAAGATTTATTAAGAGCGTATCATAGTCATTAATTTTAATAAATGGTTTTTCTAAAAATGATAAAATTTTTTATTGATGTTTTAATCATTTGATTTCATTGTTAATGAGCGTTGCTTAAATTAGTAGACAACTTTAAAGATTATAAATATCTAACTTTATTAATGTAAAGGTATTCATTTATTTTTAAGTTGTGATATTATGCAATTGTGAGTTTAAAATTAATCGTTAGGAGAGAGAATTAGTGTGAAAAAGAAAATGACATGGATAATTTTAATCATTGCGGCAATTCTACTATTATTTATTATCGCAATCATTGTTAAAAATGCTGGAGGCACATCAAATAAGGAAAATACATATAGTGTCTATAAAGCTAAAAAAGAAAGTCCGCTAACTATGCAAGGTAAAGCTTCTCCGGAAACAGTGAAGTCTTACCAAAATAATTCAACTATCGGTACATATATCAATACCACTGTTTCAAATGGTCAAGATGTTGAAAAAGGTCAACAAATTATCAGCTATGATACGAGCCAGAATCAACGTCAAAGCTTACTTGATAAAGTGAACCAATCAGAACGTGCAAGACAAAAAGCGCAAGAAAGTGTCAATCGTGCACCAAATGATGAGCAAGCCAACGAACAACTATCAGAAGCACAAGCAAACTTAAATAAAGCGAATCAATCATTAAATCAATTTGATCAACAAATTAACGATAGCTTATTTGCGGCTTTCCCTGGAAAGATAGAAATTATGCAAGAGGATTATCCTAATGAAGGTGAAACGATTCTTCAATTAATTTCAAAAGATCCGCAAATCAAAACAACAGTAACTGAATATGATTTGAATAAAATTAAAGAAGGACAAAAAATTGAATATAAGGTCAACAGCACAGGTGACAAAGGGACAGGTGAAGTTATAAAGATATCTGAACTTCCAACAAGTTATGAAGACAGTCTGAATGAAAATGCGATGAGTGGTGCTTCTGCTGCAGGTGCTTCTGAAGAAGAAGGAGCAGGACAAGCTTCGAATCCTGTTATGAATGATGTATCAGGTAAAGACAGCTCAAACGATGCTTCGAAATATAAAGTGCTTATTGGTCATTTATCTTCTCCAGTACGTGCAGGTTTATCACTAGATGCTTCTGTCGCTACTGACAAAATTAAAATTCCTCAAAATGTATTGGACAAAGATAATACAGTTTATGTTCTAAATAAAGAAAATAAAATTGAAAAACGTAAAATCAAAGTAGAAAAGAAAGAGGGTTCTATTTACGTTAAGTCAGGATTGAAAGAAGGAGAACGTTTAGTTCAAAATCCTAAATCATCTCTAAAAGAGGGAGATAAGATTGAGGTGAAAGAATGATTAAGTTAGAAAACATCAATCGTTCTTTTAAAAACGGAGATAAAGTGAATCATATCTTAAAGGATATTTCCCTGGAAATAAAAAAGGGCGAGTTTATCGCAATTATGGGACCTTCTGGTTCAGGTAAAAGTACGTTGATTAATATCATAGGTTTCATTGATAGAGGCTATGAGGGCGAATACTTATTTAATAACAACAATTATAAAAAGAGTTCGGATAATCAATTAGCTGAAATTAGAAACCAAGTTGTAGGTTTTGTCTTTCAAAATTTTAAATTGATACAAAATAACACAGTGCTAGAAAATGTAAGTATTCCTTTAGTTTATGCAGGTATCGGAAGTCAAGAACGAAAGCAGCGTGTTTTAAATACACTGCATAATGTCGGGCTCTACGATAAAGAAAATTTTGTGCCAAATAAATTATCTGGCGGTCAACAACAACGGGTGGCAATTGCGCGTTCCATAGTGAATCAACCAAAGTTTATTATCGCAGATGAACCTACGGGTGCACTCGACTCAAAAACTTCAGAAGATATAATGGAATTATTTATACGTCTGAATCAAGAACAAGAGACAACGATGATTATGGTGACACATGATAGAGCAGTAGCTGAAAAAGCAGATCGCATCTTCCACATCTTGGATGGGCGCATTCAGGAAGAAGAGGTGATAAAATGAGTCGATTATCTAATATACTCATTGTTTCACTACGTTCAATCATGAAAAATAAGCGGCGTAATATCTTCACGATGATTGGGATTATTATTGGTATTGCGGCTGTGATTACGATCATGGCTTTAGGAAATGGATTCAAAAAGACCGCAAATGAACAGTTTTCAGATTCAGGTGCGTCTAAAGATGCTGCGCTTATTAGCTTTATGCAGTCTACGGATGCTGATATAAAAACAGAGCCTTTTGCACCTAGTGATATTCAATTAGCGGAAAGAGAAAAAGGAGTAGAAAAAGCACAGATTAAAAAAGATAAAGATCAAGCATTCACAGCTAAAGTGACGAATTCACGTAAAAATGTCAATGCAAATATTTACGTGAAGGACCAATTTAGCAATGTAGATGAAGGTCACGGTTTTAATCAAGGTGATAATGCGATTGAAAACAAAGTTGTAACCATTGATAAGAAATTAGCTGAGGATTTATTTGATAAACCTAAAAAAGCAGTTGGACAATCACTATTTATTAATGGACAAGGATTTAAGATTGTCGGTATAACCACGGGTGATGGCTTTGAAAATAATGTCGTACATATGCCGACACAAACGCTTGAACATTATTTACCCAATCTAACGCAAGATTTTGCACAGTTAGAAGTTAAGATCGAAGATGGTCATAACAAAAAAGAAGTAGGTGAACGTGTCGCAAAGGTGTTATCGAAAAAAGGAAGCGGCCAAGCAGCAGGTAGTTATCAATATTCAGATATGGAAGAAATGATGAAAGGCATCAGTAAAATATTTGATGGAATTACGTACTTTGTAGCAGCAGTCGCAGGTATATCTCTATTCATTGCAGGTATTGGTGTGATGAATGTGATGTACATTTCCGTTGCGGAGCGTTCAGAAGAAATCGCAATACGTCGCGCGTTCGGTGCTAAAGCAAGAGATATTGAGATACAATTCTTAGTTGAAAGTGTCGTACTTTGTTTAATAGGTGGCATTATCGGATTGTTATTAGGTATCGGAATTGCTTCGCTTGTCGATGTAGTCACACCTGATTATATCAAGAGTGCTGTAAGCTTAGGATCTGTTTTACTCGCAGTGGGTGTATCAACTTTAATTGGTATTATATTCGGTTGGATACCAGCACGTGCAGCAGCTAAAAAAGAATTGATTGATATTATTAAATAAAAAGAAAGCAGACCGAGAGTTGAAAAGTTCTCTGGTCTGATTTTCTGGATATATAGCACTTCAGCAGTTGATATTATAAAATAGTGGTATATGTGAAAAGAAAGAAATTGTAAAAAGAGAAGGGGCACAAACATGGATATTAAACAAATGGGATATTTTATTGCAGTTGTACAACATGGCGGTATGACAAATGCCTCTAAAGAACTTTATATTGCACAGCCCACAATCAGCAAAGCAATCAAAGATTTAGAAAACGAACTGGGCAGTGCGTTATTTGATCGTAGTAAACGTCATTTAACTTTGACAGACAGCGGAGAGATTTTCTATAAGAAATCATTGGAAATTATGAATTTGTTTGAGAACCTGCCTAAAGAAGTGAATCAGTTAAAGGGACTTGAAGCGGGTCATATCAGTATTGGATTATCAGCTGTCATGAACATGAATAAATTCATTGATACACTAGGTAATTTCCATCAAATGTATCCAAATATTACGTACAATTTGGTAGAGAATGGCGGGAAGGCATTAGAATCTCAAATCATCAATAATGAAATTGACATTGGCATTACAACTTTGCCTGTAGACAGTGCTATCTTTGAATCTATTCCACTTTATACAGAGGATATTTTGTTGGTTGTTAGTGAAACACATCCATTCGCTGGACGTGAAATGGTAGAAATGCATGAGTTAGCAAATGAAGATTTTATATTGTTTAATGAAGATTTCTATTTAAACGATAAAATTATTGAAACAGCTAAACGTTCTGGTTTTGTGCCTAAGACTATTTCCAAAATTTCGCAATGGAACTTTATCGAAAACTTATTAACAGCTGGATTAGGAGTCAGTATCCTACCAGAAAACATTGTGAAAATGCTGCGTGGGCCTATTCATAGTGCGAAAATTAATGATGCTTCTATGAGATGGCAACTAGGTGTGATTTGGAAAAAAGAAAAGTATATCAACTATGCGACAAGAGAATATATTGATTACATGAAATCGTCATTAACTATATAAAACTAGACAAAGGACGTCACTTTTTGCGACAGCATAAGGGCGTCCTATTTTTATTAGATTGTAATATACCTAAAGGGGGTATATGATAAATGTGGGAGTAAAGAAAGGGTGAAAGGTATGTTAAAAAGAATCGGAATGGTTTTGTTAACGTCGTCTCTGATACTTACCGCTTGTTCAAATGATCAAGAGGACACACAAACCTCAAGTCAAAATGCTCAAAATACAACACAAGATAAACAGACTTCAAAAGAGGGAGAACATCACATGGGGCATCATCATGGTCAAATGCCTGAACATATGCATCATGCACGTCACAGTCAGTTTGATGAGGGGGATGATGTTAGATTAAAAGAAGGCCACATGCCAGGCATGATGAATGCTGACGGTAAAGTTAAAGGCGCTTATAATACATGTGTGTACGAAGTCAGCTATCAACCAACTGATGGCGGTAAAAAAGTTTCTCATCACAAATGGGTCGTGAATGAGGAAATAGAAAATGCACCGAAAGAAGGTTTCAAAAAAGGGGACACTGTTACTTTGAAAGCGAATCATATGAAGGGTATGAAAGGTGCGAAAGCAACAATCGATAAAGTAGAAAAAACAACAGTTTATACAGTGGACTATAAAGATAATGATAATGGCAAGATGGTTAAGAATCATATGTGGATGACTGAAGATGAATTGTCACCAAGATAAGTAAAGTTCACTAAAATGTCATAATGGGGTATAAAGCGAATGTTTAAAAGGTTGCACAGATCATACAATTATATTTAACGGTATTTTCAATGCTTTCATTTCTAAAGCAAGACAGTTGTTCGGTAAAATGAACAGCTGTTTTTGTGTGCTTTCAAATTTATTGTTAAGACTGTCAGAAAGGGGTATATACTTTATGGAACAAGATTGATGGTAACAAAAGTTCGTATTTGGAAGAAAAGTAATCGATGTTATCGCTTTCATAGAAAAAAGTAATAGGTAGTATCTAAAATCGATATTTTTATTATACACAGAATTGTCATAGAATAAGGAATGTAAGTCAAAAGAATGTGTATAAATAGTGATGGACACTAGATTCAGACACCAGAATCGATTTGGAAATGACCATTTATACGCTTATTTTTAAGGAAAGGTGTTAGCTTATGACATCGAAGGTTTTAAAGATTATCTTCCAAATTATCTTGATTATGGGCATCACGTATTTAGGCAACACCCTTCAGCACCTTTTGCATATTCCATTAGCTGGAAGTATCGTCGGCCTAGGACTCTTTTTCCTACTATTACAATTTAAAATTATACCTGTCAAATGGGTCGAAGCGGGTTCCAACTTCTTGCTAACAACGATGGTGTTTTTCTTTATCCCTTCCGTCGTTGGTGTAATGGATATCATAGGTGACATACACCTCAACTTTATTTTGTTCTTCGGCGTCATCATTCTCGGAACAATAGCTGTCGCTTACGTCTCTGGGCTAATTGCTGAGAAGATGGCCAGAAGACAACATGGTGGTAAGGGGAGTCACACATCATGATTATTTTAAAAGACATCATAATGATAGTACTGACAGTGGTTATGTATCTTGCAGCGAAGAAGCTGCACAAGAGATTTCCTAGCCCATTCTTAAATCCAGCCCTAGTTGCTTCAATTGGAATTATAATCGTGTTATTGTTGTTCCGTCAGAATTATAATTCTTACATGGCAGGCGGCCATTTAATTAATTACTTGCTGAGCTGTACGGTTGTTTGCTTAGCTTATCCGCTTTATATCAATCGCCATAAAATATTTGAAAACTTCAATATTATTTTTACAAGCGTATTGACTGGCGTATTACTCAATTTTGTGTTAGTTTATTCGTCGTTGAAGATTTTAGGCTTCAATAAAGAAGAAATTGTCACATTATTACCGCGTTCCATCACAGCAGCGGTTGGTATCCAAGTATCTCACCAAATGGGCGGTGCAGATACAATTACAGTACTATTTATTATTACCACTGGCTTAATCGGCAGTATGCTCGGCTCATTGCTGTTGCGTATGGGGAACTTTAGAACTTCCATTGCAAAAGGGCTTGCATTTGGAAATGCATCACATGCGTTCGGAACAGCAAAAGCCTTAGAATTAGATTTAGAATCAGGTGCATTCAGTTCAATTGGTATGATTCTGACTGCAGTCATCAGTTCAGTGTTGTTACCAATCCTGATTATTCTTTTTTATTAGCATTAGAATATATAGACACACTTTGCATAACGCAGCATCAAACACTAACTAAAGGGTAGTTTGAATACAGTTACTTTTTTAATGAATAGAAAGGGGCTATTTTTAAAATGGCAAAAATTAAAGCAAATCAAGCACTTGTAGAAGCTTTACTACAATGGGATATTGATCACTTATATGGTATCCCAGGCGACTCTATCGACGCAGTAGTTGATAGTTTACGTACAGTAAGTGAACAAATTAAATTCTATCATGTTCGTCATGAAGAAGTAGGAAGCTTAGCAGCTTCAGCTTACACAAAACTTACTGGTAAAATCGGCGTATCATTAGCAATCGGTGGTCCAGGTGCGATTCACTTATTAAATGGTATGTATGACGCTAAAATGGATGGCGTTCCTCAATTAGTGCTAGTAGGTCAATCTAATAGTACTGTACTTGGTACTAAAGCTTTCCAAGAAACAAACTTATTATCATTATGTGAAGATGTTTCAGTATACAACCGTCAAATCTCAGAAAAAGATGACGATATCTTTGGTATCGTAAACGAAGCTATTAAAACAGCTTACGAGAAAAAAGGTGTGGCAACTTTAATCTTGCCTAACAACTTATTAACTAACAAAGTTAAAGATACAACTAATAAAGTTGTAAACAAAAAACGCCCAACAATTCCAGCACCAAACACAGCTAAAATTAAAAAAGCTGCAAAATTAATTAATAAAGCTAAAAAACCTGTAATGTTAATGGGTACTGGTGCAAAACATGCTGGACCTGAAGTAGAAGCTTTAATCAATAAAGCACAAATCCCTACAATCATCACTTTACCAGCTAAAACAATCATTCCAGATGACCACCCATATAACTTAGGTAACATCGGTAAAATCGGTACAAAACCTGCATATCAAGCAATGCAAAATGCTGACTTATTAATCATGGTAGGTACAAACTATCCATATGTTGACTACCTTCCTAAGAAAAATATCAAAGCCGTTCAAATCGACATTGATCCAAGTGCAATCGGTCACCGTTTCAAAGTAAATGCTGGAATTATCGGTGACGCTAAAATCGCGTTAACTGAATTAACAAACCTTGTTAAACCAGTTAAAAACCGTAAATTCTTAAAAGAAGCATTAGATAACATGGCTACTTGGAAAGAATGGATGGAAAAAGACCTTAACAATGATTCTTATCCAATCCGTCCAGAACACTTGATGCAAGCTATCAACAGAGAAGCAGACAATGACGCTGTATTCTCAATTGATGTTGGTACTTCAACAGTATGGTCAACACGTTACCTAAACCTTAAACCAAGCAACGAATTCATTATCTCAAGCTGGTTAGGTACAATGGGTTGCGCGTTACCAGGTGCAATTGCATCTAACGTAGCATTCCCTAACCGTCAAGTTATCGGTATCGCTGGTGACGGTGGTTTCCAAATGGTAATGCAAGACTTCGCAACAGCTGTTCAATATAACATGCCAATGGTTATCTTCGTATTGAACAACAAACAATTAGCGTTCATCAAATACGAACAACAAGCAGCTGGTGAATTAGAATATGCAATCGACTTCTCAGATATGGATGTTGCTAAATTCGCTGAAGCATGCGGCGGTGCTGGTTACACATTAGAAGATCCAGCAGACATCGATACTGTTGTTGAAGCTGCATTAAATGAAAACAGACCAACAATCGTAAACGTACATGTTGATGCGAACGCTGCACCACTTCCAGGTAAAATCGTACCGGATGAAGCAATCAACTATGCTAAATGGGCATACAGATCTATTACTGAAGATAAAAAATTAGACTTTGATGAAATCCCACCACTTTCAGTAGCAGCTAAACGTTTCTTATAATATTTAAGAAATGAACTGAATACTCGATTTCGACGAGTAGTGCATTTTGCATTACTCGTCTTTTTTTACATCGAATTAATATTGAAATATTCTGTCAACTCCACTATACTCTAGTTATTCATGAAAAAATACATAGAGCGAAAGCAGGCGATACATGTGGACTTTTTTTATTTTCCAGTAGATGAAGACATAAAGTTAGCACAACCTGAAACATTCATGGCTGAACCTTTATTTCAAGTGATTAAACAAGATAGAGCATTTCTTTCAACGTATTTACCGTTCATTGATCATACCTTAACGGTGGAAGATGAACTCAACTTCATTAAGTTAATGTTGAAGAAACAGGCTGCAGGTGAACATCGCCTTTTTGTGATTTACTATCGAGACCAAGTAGTTGGTACTATTGATATACAGCAAATTGATTTAGAAAATAAAAAAGCTTTTGTAGGATATTGGTTGCAGAGTAAGTATAATGGTTTAGGAATCATTGCCCGTTGCCTACATAAAATCTGTGATTTCGCATTCAATACTTTGGATTTAAATAAGTTATCGCTGCACATCAACACTAAAAATAAAGCCAGTCAAAAAGTCGCAGAACGTGCAAACTTCCGTTTTGTTGGAACGGATAAAGATGAGTCATTTGAACGTGGACAATTTGAAGACTTTCATAGATACGCTTTGCTGAAACATGAATTCAATACAGAAACTTCATTGTAAATTAAGATAACACTTATCAACTTTATAAAAACGTTGTTATACTGATGTTATAAAGAAAGATAGGAGTTGTCGGTGTTGAGCGAACGTAAATTAGTGGCAGAAACAGAAATTGAAGTAAACGGCTATGATATTGATGCGATGGGTATCGTCAGCAATATTGTCTATGTCCGTTGGTTTGAAGATTTAAGAACAATATTTGTAAATAAGCATCTAACCCCTTCTGAAATGTTGAAACAAAATATTTCACCTATACTTATGCATACTGAAATTGATTATAAGATACCACTTACTATTCACGACAAACCCGTTGGCAAATGCTGGTTAACGAAAATCAGTCGTTTAAAATGGGTGTTTGAATTTGAAATCAGTACAGGTAATCAAATCCATTGCCAAGGTATGCAGTATGGCGGGTTCTACAATATTGTTGAACAAAAAGTAGTACCAGTACCTGATGCATTCAGAGTTTTATAAGCTACATTAAATCTTCGGAAAATGAATGTTTTTCGAAGATTTTCATATACATAGAAAGAGGATTGATAGTCATGACTGAACATCCGCATTTAAAAGCTATAAAAGCAGCATTTCCTCAAACAATTCCAATTTTCGCAGGTTTTTCATTTATTGGTATTGCTTACGGTATTTATATGCATTCATTAGGATTCCCGCCAATTTATGCGATGCTGATGAGTTTGTTGATTTTTGCAGGATCCATGGAATTTGTGGCCGGAAGTTTATTATTAGTTCCATTTAATCCATTAAGTGTCTTCGTATTGACACTTATGCTGAATTCCAGACACTTATTTTATGGTATTTCCATGTTGGACCGATTTAAAGGGACAGGAAAATATAAGCCATACTTAATTTTTGGGATGTGTGATGAAACATTCGTAATTAATAATATGGCGAATGTACCTAAAAATGTCGATAAGACCTTATTTATGTTCTATGTCACATTATTAAATCAATTTTATTGGTTTTTCGGTACGACAATCGGAAGTCTGTTCGGTGTCTTTATTAAGTTTGATACAAAAGGCTTAGATTTTGTGATGGTCGCTCTTTTCGTTGTAATCTTTTTAGAGTCTTGGTTGAAAGAAAAGAATCATGTAAGTTCATTAATTGGGTTGGCTATCCCTATAGTTTGTTTGGTCATCTTCGGACCTAATCAATTTATCTTACCTTCAATGATTTTAATTGTGCTCGCATTGACTATCCTCAGAGGATATTTCGCAAGAAAGGGTGTGGTTTAATATGACCTTAACCCAACAAATTTTAACGATTGCGGTTGTTGTGATTGGAACGATGTTGACACGCTTCTTGCCGTTTTTAATCTTTTCTAAAGATAAAGAAACACCAAAGTTTGTACAATATTTAGGCGCTGTACTTCCTGCAGCGGTATTTGGTTTCTTAGTCGTTTATGCGTTACGTAAAACGCCTATCTTAACTGGCAATCATGGGTTGCCAGAGTTGATGGCGATTTTAGTGATTATTATCTTGCATGTGATTAAACGTAATATGTTGATTTCAATTGCGGGTGGTACAATCGCTTATATGATATTAGTTCAATTTGTATTTTAAAAAGCAATCCTTACATTTACTTATTTTTAAAGTGAAACGTAAGGATTGCTTTATTTTAGATGTAGGTAAGGAATTGTTATGGTAAGAAAAGTTTTGAATACTATCGCAACTGTTGTTCTTCAAAGTGATTAAGTTTCCAAATAATCACAGATACTAACCAAAACAATAAGAATACGCCAACGAGCAGATAACCTAAATGATTAAATTCAATTGATGCAACTTCATCCCAAAAAGGACTGTGCAATTTAAAATGTTCGCCAATCATTTGTAGTATTTCTACAGTACCGATTATCAACGCAGCTATGACGGAGATGGCGGTAATGGTAATATTGTAATAAATTTTACGAACTGGTTTTAGAAATGCCCAGTGATAAGCAGACTTCATGAGCGCGCCATCTAGTGTATCTAATAAACTCATGCCTGCCGCAAATAATAATGGAAGTGCGATAATGCCAGCAAAAGGCAATGACTGTTCAGCAGCTCCAGATGATAATGCAAGCAAAGCAATCTCACTTGCAGTATCAAAGCCTAATCCAAATAGGAAACCTAATGGTAAAACGTGCCAACTTCTGTTGATGAATTTAAAATAAGGACCAACAAATCGTTGAATAAGCCCTCTAGAAGCTAACAATTGATCCAGTTCATCGTCAGAAACTTGTTCAAAGCGTAAACGCATAAATAAACGAATCAATGACACTAAGATAATTAAGTTCAAAATACCAATTAGTAGTAGAAACAGACCAGAAACCATCGTTCCGATGATTCCACCAATAGCTTGAATGAGGGGCATCTGTCGCTGTGCCCATGAAACTGAAACACCTAATAAAAGTGCCATGATAAAAACTACGCTGGAATGGCCGATAGAAAAATAGAAGCCAACACCTGACGGATTTTGTTTTTCTTGCATCAGTTTGCGAACTGTATTATCAATAGCTGCAATGTGGTCAGCATCAAATGCATGACGTAAACCTAGTGTATATGCTAAGATACCCATTCCGAATAAAATAGGGTGTGTATGTGCACCCATCCATAAACAAGTAACACCTATCAGGTGCAATAATATAATAATGATTAAATAAGGAAGCATATCTTTAATATGAGTAGTCCTGATGTTCAATAGCGTCATCTGCTTTCTGTATTTTATAATTTAGTCAATATAATAAATTAACTATGAAAGAACTCTATTATTTTAATACGAATAAACAAGTAAGTAAATAACTAAAAGAGAATGGAGCTATTGTATTGAAAAAGTGATTTTCAAGTCTGCATAGGGTAAGTGAAAATAAGGATATATAGTGAAAGAGAGGTTTTTATCTGTGTCAGATATTGATTATATTTCATCTTTTGATGGTGTGAATCTCTACAGTAAAATTACGTTAGGTGAACAGCCAATGGCTAATTTGATTATTGTACAAGGATTGTCAGAAGAATTAGATGACTATGATGGTGTGGCTTCAACATTTAATGAATATGATTATAATGTCATTCGTTATGATCAACGAGGTCATGGTAAAACTCCTGGTGACAAAAATCTTTATGAACATGTAGATATCGTCGTAGAAGATTTAAAGGCTGTTGTAGATTATGTTAAAGCACAATTGACAGGAAAAATATTTATTTTAGGCCATGGTGTAGGCGGTACAATAGCGACATTATTTGGTATACGTTATCCGAATGCAGTGCACGGTTATATTTCTGCAGGTGGTTTGTCTCCAACGGGGCAACCTGTCTTTCGTGATGATGTGGTGGATCATTCAGCAGAAATAGAAAATCAGGATGAAGAAGCGGATATTGAGAAACATAAAAGAATTAAAGCATTTAGAGAAGCGGTCCGAGATATGGATATCGAATTTTCTAAGTTTGAAGACAAAGTGTTGATTATGCATGGTGGCAGTGACCGCATTGTAAGTTCTGATGATGCAATCCAATTCTTCAAAGAAGCTAAAACCACACATAAATCATTAAGAATTTATGACGGGTTAGATCATGAGTTATTAAATGTAAGTTCATATCGCGGTATGTTATTATCAGATATTGTAAATTGGTTAGATTTTGAATTATCTATGGAGAACATTGATAAGTAAGCACACCAAGAATAAACAACAATTCAACTGATTCAAGGAGTTTGAAAGAAAATGAAGAAAACACAACCGACCTTACATGATATTGCGAGAATTTCTGGCTTGTCGATTGCGACGGTCAATCAAATATTAGAAGATAAAAAGCATGTTTCTAATGATCAAGCACGTGCACGTGTAGTGGAAGCATTAGAAATGTTAGGCTATGAACCGAGTCGATATATTCAATCTATACGCGGAGAAAGTATTAAAACAATCGCATTTATTATACCGAGACACGATGCTTATTATGCCTCTGTCATTGATGCGATTGAGCATCAACAAGGTTCAGAGTCTATTCGAATTATTGCGATGGCATCTAATGAACAAGTACAACGTCAAGATGAACTGATAGATTGGTTTGTATCACAACAAGTAGATGGTATTATTGTTTCGCCAGTTTCAGCACAAATGCGTATTTCAAAACGTTGGAGAGACATTCCAATGGTAATTATTGATAATCAAATTGAGGATGAACAGATACCTTACATTGGGTTAAATCATGAAGATACAGCCTATCAAGCTGCTGAACATTTATTGAAACAAAACCATCAATCAATCGCTTTAATTTTAGGTAATCCTGCTTCCAGTGCAACAGCTGATACAAGAATGGGATATAAAGCAGCATTAGAAGATTTTGAACAACAAATGGATGAACGACTAATTTCATATCAATATACTGATTTAAGTTTACAAGCTACAGAAAAATACGGCTATGACACCGTCCAGCAACTCTTTGCGCAATCAAATCATCCAACTGCATTGATTGCTTCGAATCATGCGATGTTGTCTGGTATTTTACAAGCACTTAAAACAAAGGAATTAAAAGTGCCTGAAGATGTTGCAATTGTTACATTAGAAGAGAATAGTTGGAATAAAGTACATTATCCATCATTAACCGCTGTAGGTATCCATGCTGAAACTATCGGCGCATCAATTTTTGCACGCTTAAAACAATTTTTTGAAGGAGAAAGTGAACAAATTCAATCGGATTGGTTAATGGCACAGTTAAATGTCAGAGACTCTAGTGTGCACTCATCTAAAAATGAATAAAAAATAAACAGACTTAGAAACAATGTCTTAAAGAAAGGGAGAAAAGACAGGTTTCTAAGTCTGTTTTTTTAGGGATTTTAGAAATGATATACTAGGGATTTTTCAATCAAACGTCATCTCGGTTTGGGACAACTGAACGTGCATTTTGTCTGCATACGTGAATAAGGGCAATAGTAGAGACAACAATACTCATAATAATGGCTATGACAGCACCCGATTCTGGATGGTCAACGTGTCCTGTTTCTGGCAAGTCAGCGTATGATGCGGTTTCACCCTGATAGTGTGAGCCTGCATCTTCACTTTTTGAAGTTGTTGCTGATGCTTGATGCGCATAGGTTTGTCCTGCTGTTGCTTTTGAGGTTGTGGACTCAGTATCTGCTTCTTTACGATTTCTTTCTGCATCTGCGACATTTGTCTTTGAAACATTTTCTGCAAGGGAAGGATCGGGTTCAACATCAGCAGCTTGAGCCACATCAGTTGGATG
Source organism: Staphylococcus sp. HMSC061G12 (assembly GCF_001838465.1). Taxonomy (NCBI): domain Bacteria; kingdom Bacillati; phylum Bacillota; class Bacilli; order Caryophanales; family Staphylococcaceae; genus Staphylococcus; species Staphylococcus sp. HMSC061G12. The sequence continues at coordinate 74,684 of NZ_KV837127.1, read as the reverse complement.
CGATGTAGGGATAAATGTTTCAGTTGTTTGAGCAGTATCAGTATTTTCGACCAAAGCGGATAATTCAGCGGACTGTTCATTTGCGTAATCATGACTTTCAGCAGCATTCATCACTCCAGGCATATTAAAGAATAGTAAACCGCTTAAAGCTAGCGTAGAAACATGAAGCAAGCTTTTCTTTTTACTTAACTTCATAGGCATGAAAACAACACTCCTATTTCAAAATGAAAGTGTCATGTCATCCATGGTGTTATGAGTATGAGGTATAAACTGTCGGATGAAACAGACAAAACGACAACGAAGAAAATTGATATACACATGCGGATATGTGAGAGATAGATTTCTGGTGTACGGCTTTATGGGATAGTATTGCTTTCCGCAGTGATTCGGCGTTATCATCAATTTCTTCACTTCAAGCATGGCATAGGAATATTAAGCTAACTTAAAATTGAGTTTAAAAAAGGATAAACTTCGTAAATTTTCAGTATATTAGAACTTTTTTGGTATTAAATTGCTCAAAATCCTACGGTATCAAGCATTTTAGCTTTTACCCGATAAAATCACCCGAATTTGTTGGTTTAAAGTTATTTACTAAAGTGTTATAGTTGCTAATGGAAAATAATTTGTATAGACAAATAACAATAAAAGTCTAAAGGGAGTCTTTTAATGTTGTTTTAGGGTTAACAAGATTATTTTTATTAATGGTAAGTGTTTAAATTAATTGCTATCGTTTAAACTAATTGTGACAACTTTATAAACGTTATGATTATAATTACTCTTTATATTTAAAAATAAAGAGTAATAATAGTCATAATAAAGAGTTTGTGAAATTATTCGCAATTTGTTCACAAAATGTTTGCAAAAGGTATTGAAAACGCTTTATCAAAGGTAGTATGATGTCGGTGGTAGGAAAATTAAATATATAGTAGGAAAAGAGGTCATTTGGCATGGATATTATTTTGGGAACTGGGACGTTGTTGCTAGTCCTTCTAGCAATGTCGTTATTCTTAAAATTTGCTCCTTATGGTAAACAGGGGCTACAAGCACTTTCAGGTGCAGCATGTGCAACATTTTTACCGCAAGCATTCTTAAGTTATGCGATCGGTGGCGTGTTCCACTTGGAATTCTTCCAAAGAATTGGAGACTTAGCAGGAAGCTTAAGTGGTATTGCAGTAGGTATTTTAACTGGTTTGAAATTGGGAATCTCTCCAGTCTTCGCAGTTATCATTGGTTTAGTTTTACATGATCAAAAATTATTACCGGCATTTATCGCTGCTTACTTAGTGAGCTTCTTGATTAAATTGATCGAGAAAAAAGTACCAGAAGGCTTAGACTTAATTGTCGTAATCTTAGTCGCTCCGGCATTAGCATTCGGAATCGGCGGATTAATTTCACCAGGAGTAATGGCTGTGTTAAGACAAATCGGTGGTGCGATTACAGCAGTTGGTGACAATAATCCTTACGCTTTAGCAATTATTTTAGGCTTAATCATTCCGGTGGTAGGTATGACGCCATTAAGTTCTATGGTATTAACAAGTTTACTTGGTTTAACAGGTGTTCCGATGGCTATCGGTGCATTAACAACTACAGGTTCATCATTCGTTAACTTTATGATGTTCAGAGCACTTAAAATCGGCGGCTTAGGTAAAGCCTTCGCAGTTGCAGTAGAACCTTTAACACAAATCGATACAATCGCAAAATATCCGATTCAACTTTACGGCGCAAACGCCATAGTCGGTATGTTTACAGCGACAATTGTTACGATTGCAGGTTTAGTTATTAATGTAACGGGAATGGCAACACCAATAGCTGGTGCAATTGTATTGTTTGGATTTAACAAACCAATTCCATCACTTATTACTATCGCAGCTGTTATCGTGACAGCAATTATCCTTGGTTGGATTTTAGGTAAGATTATGAGCAAAATCAACTTCAAGAAACTATCAGACAAATTACCTGAAGGCAAAGCAGAACCGTCAAAAGCAAATTAATTAAGCATTTCTTATAAAGAGATTAAGGAGATGACAATACGCTATGGCACGTAAACATGATTACCAAAGCGCATTTGATATAATCGGTCCAGTTATGATGGGACCATCAAGTTCACACACTGCAGGTGCAGTAAAAATCGGTAACGCAGCAAGAATGGTACTTCAAGGAGAACCTGAAGATATTGAAGTTCATTATTATGAATCATTTGCACAAACACACTTAGGACACGGTACAGACGTTGCAATCGTTGGTGGCTTACTAGGATTCAGCACTTTCGACGAACGTATCAGCAATGCAGTAAACATTGCTAAAAACGATGGTATCGATGTTCGTTTCATCGAAGAAACAGGAAGAAGTTTAGGAGAGCATCCTAACTGTGCATTAATTAAAGCAAAACAAGGTGATCGTCACATCGAATTGAACGGAATCTCAATTGGTGGCGGAACTATTAAAATTAAAAGCATTAACGTCAATGGTCAATGTATTCTAATGAACCACGGCTTACCATTATTAGAAATCGATGGACCAACTGACAATGCGACAATCAACCATTTAATCAATGATTTAATCGAACACGGTGCAGACATCAACGAAGAAATCAAAACGATTAATCCAGATGGCTGTTTAATGGCTTTACACTTAAACAAAGCCTTACCAGAAGAAGCACTTAGCGATTTAAGAGAGAAATATAGCGACTTAAACTTTGCATATATAAAATAAAGAGGTGTAATGTATGTTTGATTCAATTAAAGAGATCATAGATTATGCGAATAAACATGATATGAAATTCTCAGAAATTATGATTGAAGAAGAGAAAGAATTAAGTGGGAAATCACGTGATGAAATCCGTGAACAAATGAGACAAAACTTACAAGTAATGCGCGACGCAGTTGAAAAAGGGACAACTGGCGAAGGCGTTAAAAGTGTAACAGGGTATACTGGTCAAGACGCAATTAAAATTAAAAACTATAACGAAAACAACCATGCGCTTTCAGGTAATGAAATGATGAGTGCCGTTATGGGTGCAGTTGCGACAAACGAAGTGAACGCAGCAATGGGTATCATTTGTGCTACTCCAACAGCTGGTTCCTCCGGTACAATTCCAGGTACACTATTCAAATTAGAAAAAACACATGGCTTAACTGAAGATCAAATGGTGGACTTCTTATTCACAGCAGCTATCTTCGGCCGTGTTGTAGCAAACAACGCAAGTGTTGCTGGCGCAACAGGCGGTTGCCAAGCTGAAGTTGGTTCAGCATCAGCTATTGCTGCAGCAGCTGCAGTTGAAACATTCGGCGGTAAACCAGAAGCTTCAGGTCAAGCAATGGCTATCGCAATCAGTAACTTATTAGGTCTAGTTTGTGACCCAGTTGCTGGTTTAGTAGAAATTCCATGTGTAATGCGTAACGCAATCGGTTCAGGTAACGCATTAATCTCAGCTGACTTAGCATTAGCTGGCGTGGAAAGCCGTATCCCAGTAGATGAAGTAATTGAAGCTATGGATAAAGTTGGACGTAACTTACCAGCTGAATTACGTGAAACTGGTCTTGGTGGTTTAGCAGGTACACCGACAGGTGAAGCAATCAAACGTAAAATCTTCGGTGACTCACAAGTTAAATCATAATTGCCTGATGAATATGTAAATTTCATTAAAAGTTAAATTGATAAATTCTAGAAACACGCAACCTGAAAAAGGTTGCGTGTTTTTATTTATAAAAACATAAGTTGTCACAAAATTCAAAATACATATTGCAATTTGTATCTTTTATGGGTAAACTAGTCAAAAGGGGATGATGGGATATGATAACAAGATTACTATACATTTTTATTGCTTTCTTCATTAACTCAGCCATTACGTTTTACCTGACAGATATCGGTACAATGATGAATAGTCTGTTGAAATCAATGTCTATCAGTATGATCATTGTATTCTTATTCTATTACACAAAGTTAATGATGGAGACCAAAGGGGAATAACTAAATAGTACGACTTAAAATGAGATGACTTCGGGGTACATCTCATTTTTATTTTGAATGAAAGGAAGGATTATCATGTCCACATTAGTAATTATTGCACATCCTGATATTCAAGAAGGCGACGTTAATCAAGTATGGAAGAAAACATTAGAAGATCGTTCTGATTTAGTGACGGTACATGACTTGTATCAAACTTATCCAGATGGAAACATTGATGTTGAACATGAGCAAGCGTTATTACAGAAACATGATTATATTATCTTTCAATATCCCATGTTTTGGATGAGTTATCCGCCACTTTTACAGCAATGGTTCGATGAAGTCTATACACATGGTTTTGCGTTTGATGGTGGTGACGCTTTAAAAGGAAAACATTTCGCATTAGCCATTTCATGCGGCCAACCAAAAGCACATTATAAAGAAGATGGGCCGATAGGATATACGATTGACGAAATTTGTAATCCATTAAAAGGTGTTGTTAATTTAATCGGTGGCCATTTCTTTGGCATTCATGCGATTTACCAAACGGATGACATCGATAATTTTGCGACTCTCGCAGAAAATGCTGATGAATATGTGGCATTTGTTGAAAGACTTCAAAAACAGTAACCACAAGCATTTTCCTTTAGACTCCTTGGTAGGTTCACTATACTATAGGTGACTACATAAGATGAGGAGCGAAAATAGTAATGGAACAACAAGCAATACGCGATCAAATTTTACAAGCATTTAATTTTAGACATGCGACAAAACGTTTTAATCCAGACAAAAAAGTGGGTGCAGAAGATTTCCATACCATTATTGAAGCTGGACGTCTTTCACCAAGCTCAATCGGTGCGGAACCATGGCGCTTTTTAGTCGTTCAAAATGAAGACTTACGTCAAAAATTAAAAAAAGTATCTTGGGGTGCACAAGGCCAATTAGATACAGCCTCACACTTTGTGATTTTACTTGCGCGTAAAAACGTACGTCCGGGTACAGAATATTTAACACATATTATGAAAGAAATAAAAAATGTACCAGATGATGTATTAGAAGATATGAATAAACGTTATGAAATGTTCCAAAATGATAGCTTGGATTTATATGAAAGTGAACGTTCATTATGGGACTGGGCAAGTAAACAAACATACATTGCCTTAGGTAATATGATGTCAGTAGCCGCATTTTTAGGTGTAGACTCTTGTCCAATTGAAGGTTTCAGTATGAAAGAAGTCACACAATTGCTTTCTGATGAAGGAATTATGAATGAAGATGAGTTCTTACCATCCGTTATGGTAGCTTTCGGTTATCGTGCAGAAGATCCGAAACGTGCCAAAACTCGTCAAGCATATGAAGATGTCATTGAATGGCTTGAATAGTTATTTAGGAAAGACTTGAGCTTTAACAGCTTGAGTCTTTTTATTTTAATTGTCTGAATCTTGTGTTTCTTACCTTTGTTTCAATGCTATAATATTACCTATATTCTTGATTTATAAAGATGTAATACATATTAAAGGGGAGTTTTAAGATGGTAAGAATAAAAATGTTTGATGTCGCACCTTATGAAATTGACGCAATTAAAAATTGGTCAGCAGAACACCAAGTAGAAGTGGATTATGAAAGCAATCCTTTAACTATGGACAATATTGAACAAGTAAAAGGATATGATGGCTTATCATTATCTCATAATGGACCATTCAATCCGGAGATTTATAGTAAATTAGAAAGCTATGGTATTAAACAAATTGCACAACGTAGTGCTGGCTTTGATATGTATGACTTAGAAGAAGCCAAAGCACATAATTTAATCATTACAACAGTACCCAGCTATTCACCAAGTTCTATTGCTGAATATGCAGTCACAGGCGCTTTGTATTTTGTGAGACAGTTGCCACTTATCAAACAACGTATGGAGAATCATAACTTTGTATGGGATGCACCATTGATTTCACGTCCTGTCAAAGATTTAACCATAGCGATTATCGGTGTAGGACGCATCGGCAGTATTTCAGCGCAATTGTTCTCAAATTTCGGTTGTAAAGTCGTTGGTTACGATATCAAAGATAAGCCGAAATTAGAAAATATTGTTGAATTTAAAGATTCGTTAGAAGAGGCAATCGCACAAGCAGATATCGTTTCACTTCATGTCCCGGGAAATAAAGAGACGTATCATATGTTTAATCAAGCAACATTTAATCAGTTGAAAGATGGTGTGATCTTTGTCAACTGCGCACGTGGTATGGTTGTTGAGACACAAGCTTTGCTAGATGCATTGAATAGTGGTAAAGTAGCGGGTGCTGTTATCGATACGTATGAAAATGAGGCGCAATATTTCCGAAGAGATTTTTCAAATAAAGAGGTTCAAGATGAAACCTTACTAGAGTTGATTGAACGTAATGATGTGTTAGCTTCTCCTCACATCGCATTCTTTACACACGAAGCTGTAAAAAATCTTGCTGAAGGCGGATTGAACAGTACTATGGAAGTGTTAGAAACAGGAGATGCACAAACAAGAGTCAACTAAAATGCTGTTGATAAATAAAAAGATAAAAGAAAGGAGGAAGTGATGAGATGAAAGTGTTTATGCATTTAAGCTGGTTTTTTAAACAAGAGAAGTTGAAGTATATTGGCGGGCTATTAGTATTACTCTTTATCGCATTATTTCAGCTTATTCCGCCGCAAATCATCGGTAAAACGATTGATGCGATTGCAGCTGATCGTTTAACGGGAAGGCAGCTATTTACTTATATGATGATACTTGCTTTTGCGGCAGTGATGATTTATATTCTACGCTACTCTTGGCGTGTTCTGATTTTTGGAACAAGTAATAAGCTAGGGAAGATTTTACGTAACCGTTTATATGAGAAATATACTTCTATGAGTCCATCTTTCTTCCAAAGACGTCGAACAGGTGACTTGATGGCCCATGCGACCAATGATATTAATGCTGTTCAAGGTGCTGCAGGTCCAGGGGTGTTAATGATTGGCGACTCTTTAATTACAGGAACATCAATTTTAATTACGATGGCACTGACAATCAACTGGAAATTGACGTTGATAATTATGCTGCCTTTACCTATTTTAGTCTTATTAACAAGTTATTATGGTCGTTTGATGAGCAAAGGCTTTAAAAAAGCACAAGCGGCATTCAGTCGTTTAAATGATAAGACACAAGAAAGTATTGCTGGTATTAAAGTTACTAAAACAATGGGTTATGAAAAAAGTGACCAAAAGGATTTTAAAGCTATCAGTGATGATGTGGTTCGAAAAAATTTAAAAGTTGCGCAAATTGATGCCTTATTCAGTCCAACGATTATGTTAGTGATTGGTACAAGTTACTTCCTTGCATTAGTGTTTGGGACATTTATGATTTTCAATCATACAATTACGTTGGGTCAGTTAATTACCGCAACAACGTATCTCGGTATGCTAGTATGGCCGTTACTTGCGTTAGGTTTCTTCTTTAATATTATTCAAAGAGGTCATGCATCCTATGAAAGAATTAGTGGTATTTTAGACACAGAAAATGAAATAGATTTAACTTATAAAGTAAATGGTTATCCATCAGGACCCATCACTTATCAAATTGAATCTTTTACTTTCCCGGGCAGTGAACTTCCTTCATTAAGAGATGTACACTTTACTATTGAAGAAGGTATGACTGTCGGTATAGTTGGGCGTACAAGTTCAGGAAAGAGTACGTTATTACGATTGTTAGTACGCGAATTTGATACGCAACGTCCTGAAGATATTACTTATGGCGGTATTCCAATCCGTGATTATGAAATCCAACATTTACGTGCAATGTTTGGTTATGTACCGCAAGACAACTTCTTATTCTCTACAACTATCCGAGAAAATATTGCCTTTGCGGTACCGAATAGTACAGAACAACAAATTCAACAAGCAGCTGAGACCAGCTATGTTCATCATGATATTTTAAATTTCCCTCAAGGGTATGACACGATTGTTGGAGAACGTGGTGTTTCATTATCAGGAGGCCAAAAACAACGTGTTTCTATTGCACGTGCAGTCATTTCGGATCCGCCTGTCTTGATGTTTGATGACTCTTTGTCAGCGGTTGATGCAGATACAGAAGAACATATTCTTAATAATATGAGAGACCAAAGACAAGGCAAAACGAATATTATTACTGCACATCGTATGAGTGCAGTGAGTCATGCGGATTTAATTATCGTGATGGATGAAGGTACAGTGGCAGAACAAGGGACACATGAACAATTGATGCGCAATCAAGGTTGGTATGCGAAAACTTATCAGTCACAACAATTACGCGACCAATTAACTAAAAAGTTAGATGAAGCGGCACATGAAGAGGAGGGTGATTATCATGGCTAGAAGACAGAAAATGCATGGTGATAATCAACTCAGTGCGCGTGATCAGTGGCATACATTAATGCGCTTGATGCGTTATACCTTTCCGTTTAAATGGTTGATTTTAGCTGCCTTTGTGATGCTTGGGATTTCCACAGCAGCAGGTGTGGCGGTGCCTTATATTGTGAAAGTGTTTATTGATGATTACTTAACACCAAGACACTTTCCACAACATGAAATCATTTGGATGATTGTTATCTTTATCGGCATTGAATTGATTGGTGCGATAACAACATATATTAACATTTATATGTTCCAAAACTTCGCATTTAAAATTATCCAACAATTACGTATTGATGCGTTTGATAAAATGGGCGAACTCGGCATGAAGTATTTTGATGAGGTGCCAAGTGGAAGTATCGTGTCACGATTAACGAATGACACAGAAGCTATCGTTAACATGTTTGTCGGGGTGTTTTCTTCCTTTATGATGGCATTATTTACAGTCATTTCAAGTTTTATTATGATGTTTATTCTAGATGTCAGACTTGCGTTAATGGCTTTATGTTTTATGCCGATTATTATCATTATTTTAGCTTTATATCGTAAATATGCTTCAATATTCTTTGCACAAGCACGTCAACGGTTATCTGATTTGAACGCGAAACTTGCCGAATCTATTGAAGGTATCCGTATGATTCAAGTCTTTAACCAAGAACGCAGACTACAAAAAGAATTTGATGAAATTAACGAAGAGCACTATCAATATAACTTGAAAACGATTCGCCTAGATGGTCTATTATTACGTCCAGCTATTGGTATGTTAAGTATCTTTGCGACAGTGATGATACTAAGTTATTTCGGATTATTAAGCTTCTCTTCGACTGTGACGGCAGGGGTTGTTTATGCGTTCGTACAATATATGCAGCGCTTCTTCGAACCTATTAACCAAGTCAGTCAAAATTTGAATATATTCCAACAAGCTATTGTCGCAGCTAACCGTGTCTTTACGTTACTAGATAACGACACATTAGAACCTAAACAAAATGAAATTGCTGATCATCATATCACAAAAGGTAAAATTGAATTTAAAGATGTAACCTTCAGTTATGATGGAGAACATAATGTATTAAAACATATTACATTTACTGCTGATCCTGGTGAAACAATAGCACTTGTTGGACATACAGGTTCTGGTAAAAGTACGATTATTAATTTATTTATGCGCTTTTATGAATTTCATCAAGGTGAAATTTTAATAGATGGTCAATCTATCAAATCAATTCCAAAGCAAGAATTGAAACAAAAAGTAGGACTAGTTCTGCAGGATCCGTTTATCTTCTATGGAACAGTTTTATCTAATATACGTTTATATCACCCAACAATGACATTCGAACAAGCAAAAGCTGCTGCAGAATTTGTGCATGCAGATCGCTTTATTGAACAACTGCCAGATCAATATGAGCATAAAGTAATAGAGAAGGGTAGTGCATTCTCTAGTGGTGAACGTCAGTTAATCGCATTTGCGAGAACGATGGCAATTGATCCTAAAATTCTTATTTTAGACGAAGCAACTGCTTTTATTGATTCTGAAACAGAAGAACAAATTCAAAATTCATTGAAAGATATGCGTAAAGGACGTACAACGCTCGCAATTGCACATCGATTGTCGACGATTCAAGATGCTAATCAAATTTTAGTGTTAAATCAAGGTGAGATAGTCGAACGGGGTACTCATGAAGAATTACTTGCGCAAAAAGGCATCTATTATAATATGTATTTGCTGCAAAATGGATAAAAGAATAAGCGTAACAAAAGAAGCACCTAAAGCCGTTTGAACTTTAGGTGCTTCTCTTTAGTTTATGTAAGTGTTATTCCTTACCAGCTAAGAATAGTTTAAACTCTGGGAATTGTTCAATCACACGTCTTGCGAATGAACAGCTCGCAGTGATTTTAAGTTGATTTGCATTCGCGTAATCTACTACTTTTTCAACGAGTTTCGTTCCGATACCTTGGCCGCCTAATTCATCACTGACAGCAGTATGGAAAATATCAATCACATTTTCTTGCTCATCTCTGAATTCAATGATGGCGCTCGGTGAACTTTCTTCCCCAATAAAGAACTTATGGTCGCCTTGCTTTAAATCTGTCATAGTTATAATCCCCTTTATCTATTTAATGTTACTCCTATGTAAATGGTACAAAACAAAGCGGGTCAGAAACAAGGGTTATTACAAAAATTATATGTTTTCTTTAATGTAAGCGTTTTCTTTAATTTATAAATTTACAAAATAATTAGCGTCAAATTAAAAAGAGTGCTTTTCTCTTTAATGTGTATATGAATAGTGAACCTAACTGTTTTTTAATTATAAAATATTAGGTTGAAAATTTCAGAATTCTGAGAATCTAAAAGATTTCATGAATACCATTGCAATTTAGTGTATTTAAGGGTATAGTTTAAAACATAATGATTACGATTTGGAGGGACCTTTTAAGATGAAAAAGACACTTTTCATAATGTTATCTTTAGTCTTAACAGTTGTATTAGCAGCTTGCGGTAATGGTGACAGCAGCAAAGACAGCGGTAATAAAGACAGTAAAGATGCTAAGTACAGCGAAAGCAATAAGATGAAAGTTAACACAACTGTATTCGCATTCCAAAGTTTTGCGGATCAAATCGGCGGTAAATATGCAGATGTGAAATCAATTTACCCACCAGGTACAGACTTACATAGTTTTGAACCAACACAAAAAGAAATCATGAACATTTCTAAAGGCGACTTATTTATTTATACAGACAAAGAAATGGACCCAGCAGCGGGTAAAATTGCGAAAACAATTAAAGACAACAAGAAAGTGCTTGAGTTAACAAAAGGCTTAGACAAAAACGCGATTCTTCCTGGTGAAGAACATGAGCATGAACACGAACATGAACATGGTGACCACGAAGAAGGTGAACACCACGAACACGGTGATCATGAAGAACACGGTGAACATGAAGAGCATGGTGATCACGAAGAACACCATCATCACCACGGCAAATACGATCCACATATTTGGTTAGATCCAGTAGCAGATAAAACATTTGCGAAAGAAATCAAAGATGAATTTGTGAAAAAAGACCCTGAGCACAAAGATTACTACGAAAAGAACTACAAAAAATTAGTTCAAGACATCTCAGATGTAGATAAAGAATTAAAAGACGTTTCTAAAAACAAAAAACGCGACAAAGTGATTATCTCTCACGATTCATTAGCTTACTTAGCTAAACGTTATGACTTCGAACAAGAAGGTATTAACGGCATGAACAACGATGAACCAACACAAAAAGAATTAATGGCTATCGTTTCTGATATCAAGAAAGAAAAACAACCATATGTATTATACGAACAAAACATCACTTCTAAAGTGACAGATATCATCAGAAAAGAAACTAACACGAAACCATTACCATTCCATAACTTATCAGTTTTAACAAAAGATGAATCAAAAGATAAAGATGTTACTTATCAATCATTAATGAAGAAAAACATCGAGTCACTGAAAAAAGCTTTAGACAACTAATGTGATTAACGTTTATGATACGCATTTCCGGTTAAATCGGAAGTGCGTATTTTTTTATTTACATGAAACAAAATAATGGTATAAAAATTATACTGGTGTTATAATGAGTTTAACAAAGTAAGTATAATAATTATACTGAATAAAGGAGGTTTCCATATATGGAAAATATTAAACGTATACATCATATTTCAGCAATTGTAGGTGACGCACAAGAGAACTTAGACTTCTATCGTAATGTACTTGGCTTACAATTGATTAAACAAACAGTAAACTTCGATGACCCAGGTGTTTATCACTTATACTTCTCAAGACAAGATGATGACAAACGTATGGTAATGACATTCTTTAACTGGCCAAACCAACATAAAGGTCGAGTGGGAAGCGGACAGGTTGGACGTATCGCATTCAGAATTCCTAAAGGCTCAATGGATGCTTGGGAAGCACATTTAAATGAACAAGGTATTGAAACTAAAATTTCTGGTTTATTCGACGAAGCAACATTAGAATTTAATGATGTGCATGGACTAGCTTTAGCATTAGTTGAAGGACAAGAAGAAGCTGAAGATAATGCTATTATAGGTTTCCACGGTACAGAACTATTATCTGCAGATCCAGCAGGTACTCGCAGTACATTAGTTGATGATATGGGATTAAGAGTTGTTAACGAAAACCCTTCTAAAATCCACTTAGAAACAGAAGGCGAAGAAAAACACCAAATCATTATGTCTGCACAACCATTGCCAAAAGGTTTATTCGGTGTAGGTACAGTGCATCATGTGGCTTGGTCTATCCCAACAGAAGCAGAACATTTAGAATGGCAAAAACACATGGAAGACCATGGTTACTTTGTGACAGAAGTTAAAGACCGTAACTACTTCAAAGCGATTTACTTCAAAGAAAAAGGTGACATCGTATTTGAAATGGCGACAGATGGTCCAGGTTTTGCGGTAGATGAGCCGAAAGATCAATTAGGTCAACATCTTCAATTACCGCCACAATACGAAGATAGACGCGAAGCTTTAACGCAAAATCTTAAACCATTGAAATTATAATATCAGTTATATAAAAGAACTCCTGTGCTTACTTATTTAGAGTAAGTGACAGGAGTTTTTTTCGTTTGAATAATGATAATAACAAGATGAGGAATTAATTTTTAAAGGTGCAAAGTGCCATAAATATTTTAACTTCGAAACATTTGGATATATAAAAGAAAGATTTGGATATTCTATTGTTTTCAGAAAAATGATAACGTTTACATGAATAGAAAATTAATTATTTGAAGGTACAAAGACAACACCAGAAATAACAATCTATAGATAGAGGTGAAAGGATTGGAAAGAAAATTAACGCGCTTTGAAAAGTATGCATTTGGATTCGGAACAGTAGGAAAGGACGCCATTTTTAATATTGTCAGTTTGTTTTTAATGTTCTATATTACGGACATTGTTGGACTCTCACCCGCATTCGTCGGAGTGTTGTTCTTCGCAGCACGTATTTGGGATGCGATTAACGACCCGATTATGGGCATGATTGTTGATAATACACACAACCGCTTCGGCAAATTCAAAACATGGCTCGTTATCGGTACATTAATTAACGCTGTCATCACAGTATTACTCTTCACAAACTTTGATTTCGCAGGCAACGGCATGTACATTTACATCTCAATCATGTACATCATATGGGGTATGACTTATACCATTATGGACATCCCATACTGGTCTTGGTTGCCAAACTTAACGAATAACCCACGTGAACGTGAAGAAGTTGCGGTAGTGCCACGTTTCTTTGCGAGCTTTGCGGCTTTTGTGATCGGAAGCTTCGGTTTAATGTTCATCCATAAATTAGACGATTTCTTAGGTCAACCGTTCAGAGGTGCAGGTATTTTTGCGCTTGCAATCATCTGTAGTATTACATTTATCATTACTATCGGTATTACAGTATTCTTCGTTCATGAAGACACTGAAATTGAAAGACAAAACGCAATTAAAGTCCGTTTTAAAGATATTTGGCGTATTCTCTTTAAAAACAAAGAGTTGCTTGCGGTAATTGGTGTAATCTTAGCATTCAACTTATGTGGACAAATGATTAACGCAATTATCTTGTATTACTTTAAATATGTGGCTGGCGTAGAAAGCTTATTCTCTGTCTTTAACACAATGATTCTTATGGAAATGGGTTCATTATTAATTTTCCCTTACTTAGTTAAGAAAGTCGGACGTAGTGCAGTATTCAACTACGCTGTATTTGGAATTATTATTGGTTTAGTAGTTATCTTGCTTGCAGGCTTTATTGCGCCACACGCAGCAATCTGGGTAATTATTGGCGGTGCATGTATCCGCTTCGGTACAGGTACACTTGTCGGAATCAACACAGTCGCGTTAGCTGACGTAATCGACTACAGTGAAGTGAAATTCGGTCAACGTAACGAAAGTGTCATCACATCAACACAAACATTCTTAGTAAAATTAGCACAAGCATTTGCGGGATTAAGTGTCGGTGTCGGTTTATCAATGATTGGTTATGTGCCAAATGTTGAACAAACAACAGATACAATCTGGGGTATCAGAATCGGTATGATTGGAGTACCAATCTTCTTTATCATCATTTGTAGTATTTTATATCATAAAGCCTTCAACTTAAAAGGCGATTTCTTACGTGATATTCAACAAACACTTGAATTTAAACGTAAAAGAGAAGGACGTCCGCCGATTCATAAAGAAGAAAAACTGTAACAATACAATAAGCAGTGTTAGAGACTTCATTCATAACTCTATCCACTGCTTTTGTTTTACAGCAACAAAAAAGTAGCTGCTTGATAGTTTCATTTATTCAGATTGCAATGCTTTTCTGGCCTTATAATTTTTGCGGTATTGCGTAGGTGGACAGTTAAAGTACTTAGAGAAAGCCTTGGAGAAAGCAAGTGACACATCATAATTAAGTTCATCTGCAATGGCTTGCACAGTTTTATTTGTGAATTTCAGCTGTTCAGCCGCAAAAGCCATACGAAGATCGGTGAGATATCTACTTGGTGAAGCGCCAAATTGCTTTTTGAAACGTTTATAGAGCTGACTACGGCTCATGTTTGCGACTTGAGCAGCATTATCAACAGTAGTATCTTTGCTTTTGAAGTTGTCATTGAAATATTCTAAAGCATCTTTTAAATCTGTTGCTTCACGTTGATCAGGAATTACAATTTCTTTTTGGTTTTGTTGTGTTAGGAAATATAACAATTCAAATAGTCTTATCTTTAGTAAGATATCGTGGGTGTCCTCAGGGGTATGGCTGTTTGCCAGAATGCAGATTTTAAAGATTAATTTAAACAGTGTTTCAGTGTTTTGATTTAAGAGGACGAATTCATCTGATAAAGAAGTACGTGTAATAAAGCTGATGGCATGCGTGCCGCTGAAGCCGACCCACATATAATGCCAAGGTGTTTCTCCTGTCGCATGATATTTGACATGCATGCCTTTGAGCAATAAGAAGACATCACCTTTCTTTAAATGGTAAGTCGTATCATTCACAGTAAAGGTGCCGGTTCCTTGTGTCACGATATGCAAGACAGCAGGTTTAGTGACTTCATATTCATAGCCGTTACCTACGTATAAGTTTTCTTTGCCGCATTCATCAACTTGGGCTTCGTAGCTTGTTTTTTTAAGTTTTGTCCAAAAGACTTGCACTTGTCTCACTCTCTTTCTCTCTATGATAGAGCCATTATAACACGTATATTTAACAAAATTATATAATTTTTGAAAAATACTTAGGAGGGTCATACCTTGAAATTAGATTTACACTATAACTTAGAACAATTACATGTTAATACATTACCTTATGCCGCTTATTTTATCCCAAAGCCGCAACAACACAATACTTCTGTAACACAGTTATCTGGTGACTGGAACTTCGGTTTCTTCAACAGTGTGGCAGAGTTCGAAGCAAGCCGTCATAAAGCGACACAAACTTTACCGGTACCGTCTGTGTGGAATTTACATGGATTTGACCAAACACAATATGTCAATATTAAATATCCAATCCCATTTGATCCGCCGTATGTACCAGAAGATAATCCATGTGGTTATTATGAACGCAACTTTACCATCGATTCTATCTATGACAATGACCATCAATTTGTGTTGAACTTTGACGGTGTCAGCAGTGCGTATTATGTATGGATCAATAATACATTTGTAGGCTACAGCCAAGTTTCACGCAGTGCGTCACGTTTTGATGTCACATCTTTTGTTCAAGAAGAGGACAATACGATTCAAGTATTAGTCGTTAAATATTCAGATGGTACGTATTTTGAAGATCAAGATATGTTTAGACATTCAGGTATCTTCAGAGATGTGTATATTGTAGAACGTCCTAACAATCGTATTGAAGATTATACGATTCAAACGACAGTCGATACAGCTGTACAAACAGGTGCAGTCCATTTAGATGTGACGCAAGTAAATGGTAAACCTGATTATACAGTAGCGCTGCTTGACCAAGAAGGTGGCGTCATTACTGAACAAAAAGGGACAAATGAAGATGTTTTAGTATTAAATGTAGAAAATGCTGCTTTTTGGAGTGCTGAAACACCTTACCTTTATACGCTAGTCATCACAACTGCGGATGAAGTTATCACTGAACAGGTCGGTTTACGTGAAGTTGAAATTAAAGATCAACAGTTATGGATTAATGGTAAATCTGTGAAATTGCGTGGGGCTAACTATCACGACAGTAACCCGGAAACGGGATATGTCTTAACTGAAGCGCAAATGCATGAAGATTTGACATTAATGAAACAAGCTAACTTTAATGCGATTCGTACAGCACACTATCCGAAAGCGCCTCGCTTCTATGAGTTAGCTGATGAATACGGGTTCTATGTGATGAGTGAAGCGGATTTAGAAACACATGGCGTAGTGCTGTTTTATGGAGATGAAAATACTAAAGACTTTAATATTATCGCTGATGATCCGCAATACGAAGCACCGATTTTAGATCGTATTGAAGCATCTATTGTGCCGCTACGCAACTTCTCATCTATTATTATGTGGTCATTAGGTAATGAATCTGGATATGGTGTCAATATTGAGAAAGCAGCTGAACTTGCGAAGGATTTAGATGCAACACGTCCAGTCCATTATGAAAGTGCCTTTTACGCAGAAGGTGGGGAAGATTTCTCTAAACTGGATATGATCAGTCGTATGTATCCGTCACCTGAAGAAATTAAAGAGCGTTATTTAGATAATCAAAATATTACACAACCCTTTATCTTATGCGAGTATGCACATGCGATGGGGAATTCACCAGGCGGTCTTTTAGAATATCATGAATTATTAGAAGCGTATCCAAGCTTTATTGGTGCGTTTGTTTGGGAATGGTGCGACCACGCAGTAAATATCAGTCAAGATGAAGCGCAACCAGTCTTTCGTTATGGCGGAGATTTCGGAGAAGATTTACATGACGGCAACTTCTGTGTAGATGGTATCGTGTCGCCAGATAGAACGCCGCACGAAGGTTATTATGAATTCCAACAAGTGAATCGTCCGGTGATTTTATCTCATTATGATAAACAGACGTTAACGTTTTATAATCGTCTCGATTTTATTGATGCAGATGAAGTCTTGCAATTACGTTTTACGATTACGACATTATCAGGTGAACAATATGAAGAGTATGCAGATTTAACAGGATTTGAACCGCATACTGAAATTTCTGTGGAACTGCAGACGTTTATTGATGAAGCGATTTTAAATCAAATCAGTGATATTTTAGTAGAGTATATTTCACTTAAAGATCAAACAATTTTAGGTCATGATCAAATCGTTCAAGAACGTTTGGAATTTGAAACAGTAACAGAGCATGAAGCTGCTTATCAAGTTTCAGTGGATGATACAGCGCATACTATTCACATTTCAGGAGAGAATAGTGACTATGCGTTTGATACACAAACTGCTTCATTAACACATGTTACACAAGCAGGTAAGCTCGTGCTACATGAACCTACTGCAATCCGTATTTGGCGTGCACCGACAGATAATGACATTAATATTCGTAAGCAATGGGAAGAAATGGGTTACGAACATGCGCATACGCGTGTATATGATTATTCGATTGTCGAATCTGAAGGCGGCGTAAGTATTCAATTCCAAATCAGTATTGTGCATAAACGTGTGCCGAAAATCTTAACGGGTACTTTAACTTGGTTAGTGCATGCGGATGGTAAGATTGAAGCGGATTTAGAACTTGAGAAGAATGCACGTATGCCGTTCTTACCGAGACTTGGCTTAGAATTCAAGTTATCAAATGACTATCAAAAATTAGCATACTATGGTCATGGACCCTTCAGCAGTTATGATGATAAGCAGCTTGCGAGTCATTTAGGTTACTTTGTTTCTACAGTCAATGATAATTTCTGGCCGCATATCAGACCGCAAGAAGACGGCAGTCACAATAATACAACGCATGTGACATTAAATAATACAACAACACAAGTTGCGTTTAACGCTGAAACACCATTTAGTTTCAATGCGAAACATTATTCAGATGCGCAACTTACAACAATAGAACATGCGGATCAATTACACTTAGATGGTTACACATATATTAATATCGATGTCGGTCAAAGTGGTATCGGTACAAACAGTTGTGGACCGGAATTACCAGAACGTTATCGTATGGATGATGCAGAGTATCACTTAAACTTTACATTGCAGTTCAATACATTATCTTAAATCCTAGTACACGAGACAAATCACAAGCTATAAAAATAAGATATAACCACAAAAAAGCAGAAGGTGACGTTTAATCAGTCAACCTTCTGCTTTTCTTTATGGTTATTAATCTGTATAGCGATGAGACATAAGTTCTTTTAAGTTGCGGATTTCTTCTTTGATGAATTGTCCTGTGTTCGTATCGCGGATACGTTTACGTTGAAGTTCTTTATCGACAAGACGTTTTGTAGATAATTCATCTGCACCGTAACGTAATACGTTTTCTTTCGTGTTGAAGTGTTGGTGTGCCACTAGCTGCATACCATAAGAGTTGTACAGTAACGTATAACCTGCAATACCTGTTGTAGATTGATACACTTTAGAGAAGCCGCCATCAATGACGATCATTTTACCGTCGGCTTTAATCGGATCTTCACCATCAATTTCTTTGACTGGTGTATGCCCGTTAATGATATGACCTTGTTCAGGATCTAAATCAAAGTCTTCTAAGAGTTTGCCTACAACTTTAGGATCTTCACGTAGTGAATAATATGGGTTCTTTTCTTCTTTATGAGTTGCTTTATCTTTAATGAAATAACGTTCGAATGTTGTCATGGCACGTTTTCCGAATAACGAAGAATATTTACCTGTCCATAAATACCAAACTAAGTCAGTTGCTAAATCGTCGGTAATATCTTTATTTCGGAATGCTTTACGCATATACATTTCGAATTGGTCTAATAATGGACGGCCAGCATAGAATGTGCCATCAATTTCCATGCCTTCCATATTGCCATGTTCATCAATCGGGATACAGCCGTGAATTAATAAATTACCGTTGTAAGGTAAGTAAAGTGAACCTTTATCCATTAAGAATGTCATATGACGTTTAAGCTTTTCTGATTCTTGTACAGAAACTAATAATTTATCAATGACCTCTTGTTCTTCTGGTAATAATTTAGCTGGGTCTTCTGGATCTACTGTCACGAAACATGTATCTGTTAATTCATGTGTTTGGCCATGTAATGTATACGTTAAGTTATCATAGTCAACATGTTCTAAGACTAAGCGTTCTTCCATTTCGAAAGAAGGACGACGTTTGATAATCGGCATTTCTAATTTGAATTGAATCATCGCAATGGCTTGATGAATTTTAGTGATTTGAAGTTGTTCTTGTTCAGATAAGTTAGAATCAGAACGTAGTTTTGGACGGAAAGCTGGGTTATCACCATAGTATTTTTCAGCTAAGTTTAATAATGGACGTAAATTGATACCGTAAGCATCTTCAACGATATTCAAGTTATCGTAACGTGCACAAATACGTAAGATGTTAGCTAGGCAGACACGAGAACCGGCATAGGCACCAATCCAAATCGCATCGTGGTTGCCCCATTGGATATCAACAGAATGATAGTTGATTAATGTTTCTACAATTTTTTCAGGTTCAGGACCACGATCATAAATATCACCGACAACATGTAAGTGATCTACGACTAGACGTTGAATTGTGTAAGATAAACCGATAATTAAATCGTCTGCTTGTTGAGTTTCGATGATTTGACGCATCAACGTATTGTAGTAAGGTGTTTTATTCTCAAGTTCGTTGGTTTTATAAAGTAACTCTTCGACAATATAAACAAACTTTTTAGGTAATGCTTTACGTAATTTAGAACGTGTATATTTTGAAGCGGAATATTGAACCATTTGAATCATTTGGTCAATACGTGTTTCATACCAACGGTTTAATGGCTCTTTTGTTTCGAAGCTGCTTTTAACCATTCTTAATTTATCTTCTGGATAATAAATTAAAGCAGTGAAATCGCTGATTTCTTGGTTCGACATTTTATCTTTGAAGATGTCGTTGACTTTCGTACGAACATTGCCTGAACCGTTACGTAAGACATGTTGGAAAGATTCATATTCTCCATGTAAGTCACTGACAAAGTGTTCTGTACCTTTTGGTAATTCTAAAATAGATTCTAGACTGATAATTTCTGATGCAAGTTGTTCTTCATGGTTGAATTTCTCTGCAAGTAAATCGAAATACTTATTTTTAAGTTCACGTTCGTTGGTAATCATTTGTGCCTCCTGGGTTTAATAATAATAGCGCTTACATTTGATTATTGTACTTTTTTAACAATTTTTCAATGGTGACGTTTTAAAAAACTGAAAAAATAATGTGTGGTTGGATTAAAAAGAGGGAGAATAGAGAAATAAACTAAATATTTGAATCAGCTATGTTAAAATAAAAATAACATAAAAATATCAGGAGGTCTTATGACACCATTATTATCAGTACATCATTTAACGAAACAGTTTTCTAATAGCCGCTTCTCCATCAATGATGTCTCCTTTCAAGTTGATCCAGGTGAAATTGTCGCTTTAATCGGCAAAAATGGTTCAGGCAAATCAACGTTAATTCGTATGATTGTGGGAGATTATCCTTTAACTAGCGGAGAAATCTATTTTTTCGGTCAACGTGTTTCACCTGAAGATACAGACTACAAAAATGACATGAGTGTTGTATTTGATTCCATGAATTTCACTAAAAATATGACCGTTGATAAGTTGAATCGTATGTTTCAAAAGGTGTTCCGCCATTTTGACAGTACTTTGTTTAATGATTATATCCAGCGTTTTGAACTGCCAGAAAAACAGGCAGTTAAATTCTTTTCAAGAGGTATGTCTATGAAACTCTCTATGGCAGTCGCATTGTCACACAAAAGTCGATTATTGATTTTAGACGAAGCGACAGCAGGATTGGACGCAGCAAGTCGTGATGAGATTCAAGATGAAATTGAAAAGTTCGTACATGATAGCAATCGTGGTGTGTTGATGACATCTCATATTGCGGAAGATATTGACCGCTTAGCGACAAAGTTAGTTTTTCTGAGACATGGCCAAGTTTATAAGCAAATTGACAAAGCAGCATTATTCAACAATTATGCACGTTTAACATGTGATGAAACAGAATTTGAAAAACTTGTAGACGAAGATGTGTTAGCAAAAAAACACTACTTAGGTGAAGTTCAAGCGATTGTGTTAAAAAATGAACGTACTTTATCTTTTGATTTAGAATCTATCAAGTACATTGATCAAGTCAGTAAAATAATCTTAAGAGGTGAAGACATATGAAGGGTTTAATTTATAGTCAGTATTATTCAACTCAGAAAGCATTGTGGATTTACCTAGGTATCGGTTTATTGTTAGGTATCGGGTTCACAGCTGTGGATTTAGAAGGGTTTCAACCGTTAATCAGTTTAATCATTTTAATGTTTTCTGTTTCAGCTGCGACTGATAATTTGAAAAATGAAGCAGCAGCGGGTTGGTATAAATATGCGATTACATTACCTGTCAGTCGCAAAGAAATTGTACAAGCACATTATGCATATTATTTTCTGTCTGCTGGATTAGGGTTAGCCATTGTTCTGTTTATTTTTGCAGGCAGATATCTATTAGGCTTCGGTACTATTACTGAATCCCTTTCAGCTATCATGTTAGGGATAGGAATTTGTTTGTTAGTGTCATTGTTTTATCCGTGTACTTATGTGGTTGGTGCAGATAAATCGAATATAATTCAAATGATTATCACAGGAATTATAGTAGTTACATATCTCGTGTATAACACTGTAACACTTATCATTGGCGGTTATATGTATGGCTCAGGTAATGATGCCATGCAACATACTGGTTTTGAACTGGGACGCATGTCTATCTTTCTTGTCTTTGCGTTAATACTTGCGCTGTTTGGTTACTTCATAGGTTTGAACAAGTTTAAAAATCAGAATTTCTAAAAAAGCAAAATAAATCATAACAAATAGATAAAGCACACTTCAAAAAAATGAAGTGTGCTTTATTTTCGTATTGTTTAGTTTTGTCTATGACGGCGTTTCGCAATGTAACGGTAAGCAAAGTATACTAACGCAATTGCGATAATAGCATACATGATATATGAGTATGTATGCATTACATTTAAAATATCGTGCCAGTTATCGCTTAACGATTTACCTAAATAGATTAAACCGAAGTTCCAAATTGTTGTGCCGACTAATGACAATGTCGCAAATGTGACGATGTTCATTTTGTTGACGCCTGCAGGAATAGTAATCAATACACGTAAGACTGGAACGAAGCGACAGATAAAGACTGCGATTGCACCGTATTTTTTAAACCAATTGTTGGCACGTTCAACGTCTTTACCTTTAAGTTTAATCCATTTACCGTATTTGTCTACGAAGCGGTAAAGTTTCTGTTCATTAACTAAGCTACAGATGTAATACAGAATCAATAGCCCCATAAATGAAGCGACTGTTGCGATAATCAATAGCAGCCAAATAGAAATATGTGATTTTGCGGCTAATACACCTGCGAAAGTCAGCACAATTTCTGAAGGCACGAAAGGCAGGATATTCTCAGCAAGAATTAAAATGAAAATTGCGAGATATCCCCAACGCGAAATAAAGTCAGTCAGTATTTGTTCCATGGTAATGCGATGACTCCTTTTTATGTACAAGTTTTATAATGTTTTAATTTTATTTAAAGAACACCTGTGGTTTTGTGTCCAAGCTATATTGTACTAAAAATAGAATTAAATAACATCTATTTATATACCCAGCATAAGCATGTCCAAATTTAAAAATCGTAAAAGTCAGGCGTAATCATGGTTTGTTCGAGGTGTTTTGTAAATAACGAAATAATATTGTGTAATTCATAGTGTTCAAATTTCTGTAAAAAAGTTATTGTGAACGGTTTCAAATAGTGGTAATATTTACTAGAACAACTTAGGTCATATGATGACCTAATGTATTTTGAACACAGAAAGTTGGGATATCTATGAGTGAAAGAAAGAGTAACGTACGATGGTTCTTCGCATTTGCGTTCTTTATTATTGGGGTTATTGCGTATATGGACAGATCTAACATCTCCTTAATTGCGGCACCAATGATGGAAGATTTACATATGACGAAGGCTCAGTTTGGTTTATTAGCAACATTCTTCTCAGCGGGCTATGCGATGATGCAAGTCCCATCCGGTATTCTTGCGGAAAAATTCGGACCGCGAAAAATGTTGACGATTGCGTTGATTTGGTGGAGTGCATTTACGATTTTAACTGGTTTAGTTAAGAACCACGGTTTATTATATACTGTGCGTTTCTTATTCGGTGTAGGGGAAGCGCCGATGTATCCATCGAACGCAGTATTCAACTCATATTGGTTTACTAAAAATGAAAAAGGGCGTGCATCTAGTGCGTTACTTGCAGGATCATATTTTGGTCCGGTTATCGCACCGATCGTGACAGTATGGATTGTAAGTTTATTTAACTGGCAAGCCGTATTCTATATCTTCGGGGCAGTTGGTTTTGTGATTGCGTTATTGTGGGTGATTATCGCAAAAGACTTACCTGAACAACATAAAATGGTTAACAATGCTGAAAAACGTTATATCATTCAAGGTCGTGACGTGGTTGATGCAGGTGAAAAACAATCTGCACCATGGAGCGCATTCTTTAAACATTTCAGTTTCTATGCGATTGCAGTTCAATATTTCGTAGTACAATTTATTGTTGGTTTATTCTTAATTTGGTTACCGACTTACGTAATGGAACAATATCATGTTAAATATACAGCATTAGGCTTATTGGCAGGGGTGCCATGGCTTGCGATGTTTATTTGTATCATGATTGCTGGTGCAATTTCAGATAGAATTTTACAAGCTGGCAAATCACGTTTTGTCGCTCGTGGTTCAATTGCGATTGTAGGTATGGTTGTCTTTAGTATTGGTTTATTATTCGCAATCCGCAGTGAAGTATTAGAAGTGAATATCGCTTGGTTAGCAGTATGCTTAAGCGGTATGGGTGTCACTACTGGTATGAGCTGGGCAGCAGCTGCTGACATCGGACGTAACTTCTCAGGTACAGTTTCAGGTTGGATGAACTTATGGGGTAACGTCGGTGCGATGTTAAGTCCATTAATCGCTGGTATTTTAGCTGATTTGATCGGTTGGACTTGGACATTACAATCATTAATTATTTTAGTTGCGATAGCTATATTAATGTGGTTCTTCGTTAAACCAGATAGTCCGCTTGTAGTCAATCGTTCTAAAATGTAAGCACAAGTATAAAATAAGATAGTAAATACAGGTCATGTTACGATGAATGAGAGAAAGGGTCTTATCAAGCGTAGCATGACCTTTTAATTTTATTATGGTTCGTTGAATTATTTTAGGGGAAAGAAAGTACTGGTAAAATATAGAAATTGGAGAGGGAAAATATGATTACAGTAATTGTTAAAACAAAAGTCAACGATATGAATTATGATAAATATACACAATTAATGGGACAATTAGTCGCAGCATCACAAGCTGAAGCATCAAATATCAGCTATGAACATTATGAAAATGCGAATATCCCAAATGCCTTTGCGATTATTGAACAATGGAGTTGTGAAGAAGGCTTTGAAAATCATAAGAAATCTGATCATTTCCAAGTGTATTGGCAAGAAATCGTACAACTTTGTCTAGATGAGCCAGAAATTATTGTCTTTGATAACCAAGAAACACTCACAGAAAATTAAGCAACAAATAAGGCAGGGCATGACTTTAGTGCTATAATAGGACATAAATAGACAAAGACATAAAGATGTCTGTCATGTCAAATCAGTAAGGAGAATGAAGAGTATGATTTACCAACATGGAACTTTGGCGACGTTAATGGCTGGAATGCTTCAAGGCACAGTATCTGTAGATGAGATGCTTGAACAAGGAGATATGGGCATCGGTACATTGACAGGTTGCGACGGTGAAGTCATTTTTATTAACGGTAACGCTTATCACGCAGATGAATACGGCGGTTTCAGACACTTAGACGGTCATGAGATGTTGCCGTTTGCGACCATTACGAAATTTGACCCTACACAGGCATTTGAAGTGTTGAATGTTACAACTCAAGATGAATTGTACGATCAAATTATGGAACGTATGAAGAGCCGCAACTTATTCTCAGCAATCCGTATCACAGGCAGTTTCAATCATGTCCATGTACGTATGATGCCGAAACAAGAGCCGCCATATACGCGATTAATGGAATCAGTGAATCGCCAACCAGAACACCATTATGATTATTTAAATGGTACAATTGTCGGTTTCTTCACACCTGAACTGTTCCACGGTGTTGGCTCAGCAGGATTCCATTTACATTTCGTGGACCAAGACCGTACAGTAGGCGGCCATATTTTAGGCTTTGAATTAGAACGAGGCAGTGTAGAAATTTCTGATGCAGAAACGTTCGAGCAACACTTCCCAACTAAAGATGAAGCATTCTTAGAAGCAGATATTGATTACGAAAATATCGATGAAGAAATCAGAATGGCAGAATAAGCGAAACAACATCCTAACGTCAGGATATAATACGCGGGTATTATGTTCTGACGTTTTTTATTTTCATATAGGACATAACCATCTGGTAAGTTAAAAGATAGATGACTTTAATATTTGAGAGGAGAAATGGTATGGCGCACTATATCAAGTCGCTATTTAAATTTAATAAACACAATGTGAATTACAGTAAAGGAATAAGACAAGGCTTATTGATGCTGACACCGTTGCTGTTAGGATATCTGTTAGGTTACTTCCAATTTGGTTTATTAATAGCGACAGGGACATTGGCTAACATTTATGTCTTTGGCGGATCTGATAAATCTAAATTACGTATTTTATGGTGGTGTGCTGTCGGGTTTGCGTTATGTATTACATTTGGAACACTGACAGTTGCAACACCGTTGCTGTTTGGAATATTGTTGCTGCTTGTTACTGTCGTAGCATACTACATATTCAGTGCTTTAGAAATTCCTGGTCCTTCAGCAACTTTCTTCATTGTAACGTTTGCGTTACCGATTAACATGCCGATTGCGCCGGAACAAGCATTGACACGTGGTGTTTTTGTATTTATCGGCGGTATCTTTGCGTTAGCAGTTGTAGCAATACTGTTAAAATTACAAGAGAAAAATACACAAGAGCGTGCCATTGAAGCGGAGTATCAAAGCTTATTAAAACTTGTTAAAGAATACGCAGACAGTGAGAAATTCAAGAAAAATACTGAGCAGTTGGTTAATCAGTTTAAATCTACAGATAAACAGCTGATTACTTCTTTTACTTCTAATAAGAAACAATCTGAACAATTACATCGTTTATATTTACTGCATAATAACGCAGAAGGTATCTTTGCTGAATTGTTAGAGTTGAAGACTAAAGAAGTCGAAACATTACCAGATGTTTTAATTGAAATGATGCAGTATATTGAACGAAGTGTTTCTTCAAGGTTAGAAGAACAAGAAATCATGCAGTGGAGAGAAAAAATCGAGCTGCCGGTTAGCTTTCAACGTTTAGAAAAACAGATTTATCGTACAGATGAAATCTTACATAGTCCGACAGGTCAAATTGAATACGAAGCGAATCTAAGACAACCATTATACGGACAACAGTTAAAATATAACTTAACATTAGATTCACTCGTATTAATGAATACTTTACGTTACAGCATGATTATGGGTGCCGCTATCTTTATCGCGTTGATGTTTGATTTTGATAAAGCGTATTGGATTCCATTAACAGCACATACGATATTGATAGGGACGAATACGATTCATAGTATGGAACGTGCCGTTGCCAGAACAATTGGTACGTTTATCGGGGTCCTCTTATTGACCGTTATTTTATCCCTTCACCCGCATATGATTGTTAGTATTATTGTACTTGCGTTAAGTGCAACGATTACTGAAGTCATTATCGGTGCGAATTATGCGATAGCGATGATTTTCATTACAACGCAAGTCATTATGTTGAACGGCCTTGCATCAGGCAAGTTATCTATTTTAATTGCTTTACCAAGGGTTGTAGATGTAGTCATCGGTGTGATTATCGCAGTCATTGGTCTCTTAATACTAGGCAGAAAAAATGCATCGCAAACATTACCAGATGCGATTGCTGAAGTGGTTCGTTATGAAATGTCTTTCTTCTATTATGTCTTCTCAAGAAATGAACATTTAGCAAAACAAGCACCGAAGTTCAGTGAATTAAAATTACGTATCAAACTAAGCAATATGAATAGTATGTACCAAAACGCACATGGTGAGTTATTTGCGGATAGTACAAAAATCAGTGCGTATTATCCAATTATCTTTGCGTTAGAAGAAATCAGCTTTATGTTATCAAGAGCGCAAAACAATCCAAAACCGCAAACGATTGATGATGTCGTTATGGGTCAGTATTTAATTGCGTTTGAAGGTATCGCGACGCACTTTGAACAACATGTACCGCTTTATCAAGGCACAGGCTTACCTTCTTTACCGCAATATACGAATATTCGCACTGCACTGTTGAATATCCAACAATATGCACGTTTAAGAAATTCAGATAAGATTGGAGATCCTCAATAAGTGGTATAGCAATATTAAGTGATATTGAAGAGGAGGGCGTTATATGCCTTGGACATTAGATGATTATCCAAATACTTGGAAGAACTTAGATAAGTTAGAACGTAAGAAAGCGATTGATATCGGTAATGCGATGTTAAAAGATGGTTATGACGAAGGTACATTGATTCCGATTGCGACAAAACAAGCTGAAGAATGGTATAAAAATGCGTCAAAAGAAGAACTTGATGAGTTGAAAAATAAAAATATTACAAGTCATCAAAAAGATAAAGACGCGCGTCCGGAATTAAATGAAAATGATGTAGAAGTCTATAAAGAAGATAACGAGTGGAAAGTCAGAACGCATGGTGCGAAACAAGCTGCAGATAGTTATGATAAGAAAGAAGAAGCGGTTAAACGTGCCAATGAAATCGCAGATAACCGTGGCACAAAAGTACATGTGAAATCTTAAATTAAGTGTACGATAATGATTATTTAAAACAGGACTTGGGTATTTTAAAAGTACCGATTCACAGTATGCAATATAATAAGAAACTGAGCGCGTTGCATAGTGAATCAAGGGAGCAACAGATACGTTATTATAGAAGAAAGCCTCTTAACAAATTGCGTTAAGAGGCTTTCGTTTGTCTAATATACTGTTGTTTATGCTTGTGTGATTTGCCATCCATAAGGTTCTGGTAGTTGAGACCAATCTTGATCGTATTCTTCTGTTGTTAGTAAGCATTCATCTAATGATTTTGTTAATGCTTCTTGGTCTAAGTCTGTACCGATAATCACAAATTGTGTATGGCGGTCGCCAAACTCAGGATCCCAGTTTTCACGCACATCTTCACGTTCATGCAAGATTTCACGTTGTTGTGCTTCAGACATTGCCGCAACCCAGAAAGTAACAGGATGGATAGAGACTGAAGAACCTGCTTGTGACATTAAGCACGCCACATGATTATATTGTGCTAACCAAACAATACCCTTAGCACGTACAATTGTATTAGGCATATTTTCTAACCACTTATGGAAACGTTCTGCGTGGAATGGCATACGACGTTCATATACAAATGAAGAAATACCGTATTCTTCTGTTTCTGGTGTATGTGTCGCATGGCCGCCTTCTGTTAATTCTTGAAGCCAGCCTGCAGAGTTTGATGCAGCTTCAAAGTCGAATAAGCCAGTGTTTAACACATCGCTCAGCTCAACCACTGAGTTTTGTGTACGGATGAATTTCGCAGTTGGTTGTAATTTGCGTAAAATACCTTCTAGTTTGTTTAATTCTTCTTCTGAAACTAAGTCTGTTTTGTTTAAGACTAAGATGTCACAGAATTCGACTTGGTCGATTAATAAGTCAGCGATAGTACGTTCATCTTCTTCACTTGTACCTTGATCACGGTCAACTAATAAATCTTCTGATTTGATGTCGTTGATGAAGCGGTTCGCATCAACAACAGTAACCATTGTGTCTAAACGGCAGATGCTTGTTAAATCGATACCAAGTTCTTCATCGATATATGAGAATGTTTGTGCGACAGGTACAGGTTCAGAAATTCCTGTTGATTCAATCACGATTTGATCAATGCCGCCACGTTTAACAATATTTTCAACTTCTTTTAATAAGTCTTCACGTAATGTACAGCAGATACAACCGTTAGAAAGTTCTACTAATTTTTCATCAGTACGTGAAATGCCCCCGCCTTCAATTACTAAGTCTTTATCAATATTCACTTCACTCATGTCATTAACAATGACCGCAATGCGTAAGCCTTCTCTATTTTGTAAGATATGGTTTAATAAAGTTGTTTTACCTGAACCAAGGTACCCACTCAGTACCGTTACTGGTATTTTAGCCATAAATAAATCCTCCTATTTATATATACACGCGTTTAATCGTAATTATTACGATTTATATTGTATAGAAAAAAAGAACGGTGCGCAAGGTGATGAACCTAAACTATGAATGTTTAAAAATAAAGAATTGTCTATTAAATATGCAGAGACTCGTTTTGTATCTTTTGAAAATTTATGCGCAAATATTCGTTTGTGAATTACAAATAATTAATTTTAACTACAAACTTCGTTATAATAAAGATGTCTGAAGAACGGGGGATTATTATGTATGTAGAGAGAAGAGAAACACTTAACCTTAATGCGCTTAAGGAAGATTTAAAACGTAATATCACAAAGTTTCAAGAACAAAATTATCGAATTGAAGAGCTCGTGGACTTTGTAAGCTTACATCATTTGTATGCATCAGCGTTAGAAGAAGTCAGTACGAAGTTGAGTATTTTAGATAATGACTTCCAAATCTTATATGAACATAATCCAATTCATCATATGGAACGACGTGTTAAAGAAATCAGCAGTTTAGTACGTAAGCTGGAAACAAGGGGATTGCCAGTAACGACTGACTCTGCACGTCAAAATATTACAGATATCGCTGGAATTCGTGTGGTATGTAATTATTTGGAAGATATTGAAGTCGTAGCTTCTTTATTATTAAGACAAGCTGATGTTAAATTATTAAAACGTAAAGATTATATAGAAAATCCTAAAGAGAATGGCTATCGCAGTTTACATCTTGTAGTATCAATACCGGTGTTCTTAACAGATACGGTTGAGTATGTACCAGTCGAAATTCAAATCCGTACGATTGGTATGGATATGTGGGCCAGCCTTGAACATAAATTACGTTATAAAAATGCGACAAATACAGAAGTTTATAAAGATACATTAAAAGAATGTGCTAAAGAGATCGAAACAGTAGAGTATAAGTTGCAGAAAATGCATGGAGACATTTTAAAACAGGTCAGCCATGAAGATTAATCGGAAAGAAGTTGAGTCTATGAAGATTCAACTTCTTTTTTTATGAAAAAATAAATGTAATGTACACAGAGATACTCAGATGGTTGGTAAATTAGTTATTTGGTATATTTAACCGAAAAAATCCAAAAAAACTTAAAAAACTTTGAAAAATGCATATTTAGTACTTGATTTATGCATAAATATGCGTTATAATTACATATGTAAGGTTGATAGAGGCGATAACTAAAGGAATTAAGTTATTTGACTTTAATTGACCAAATAATAATTATACAAATTTTAACTTGAAAACAAGACATGAAATTGCAAGGACACAATAGATAATGTAGAAGTAGAGAAATAAAAAGAACATGTAATATTAAAGTGTTTTGAATTTTTGACAAGGTGGGTATATTTGAAATGTAAGAAGTAGTTTATCTTGTCAACTAATTGAATATCCGAATTTAAAGCACTTATCTGTTAATAATATGACATGCACAGCGAAAAAAGTATTGTGTACTTGCCACAGGAAATAACATAAATGGAAGTGTAAAACAGTTATTTTAAGTCAGACAGAGATTCTTAAAATAATGGAGTTTTACCAATTAACGGAGGTTATGAATATATGAATAACGGATTTTTCGGAAATGAATTTGACTCAATTTTTAGAAGAATGATGCAAGATATGCAAAATGCAGATGGAAATAAAAAATATTATATTAATGGTCGTGAAGTATCACCTGAACAATTACAAGCATTACAACAACATCAAGGTGGTCACCCTTCACAACAAGTACAAAGTGCACAACCAGGACAAGCTGGCGGTGGACAAGGCGGCGAAGACTACTTAGAAAAAGTAGGCCGTAACTTAACTGAAGAAGCAAGACAAGGCTTATTAGATCCAGTAATCGGACGTGACAAAGAAGTTCAAGATACTGCAGAAGTATTAAGCCGTCGTAATAAAAACAACCCAATCTTAGTCGGTGAAGCTGGTGTAGGTAAATCAGCAATCGTTGAAGGATTGGCACAAGCAATTGTGAAAGGTAATGTACCAGCAGCAATTAAAGATAAAGAAATTATCTCAGTAAACATTTCTTCATTAGAAGCAGGTACTCAATACCGTGGTGCTTTCGAAGAAAACATCCAACAATTGTTAGACAGCGTTAAAGAAAGAAAAAATGTCATCTTATTCTTTGACGAAATTCACCAAATCATTGGATCAGGTTCTACTGGCGGAGATTCAGGCAGCAAAGGCTTATCTGATATTATCAAACCAGCATTGAGCCGTGGTGAAATTTCAGTTATCGGTGCAACTACTCAAGACGAATATAGAAACAACATCTTGAAAGACCCAGCTTTAGCACGTCGTTTCAACGAAGTAGTTGTTAAAGAACCATCAGCACAAGATACAATCAAAATCTTAGAAGGTGTTCGTGAAAAATTCGAAGAACACCACAATGTAACATTACCTGATGATGTATTGAAAGCTTGTGTAGACTTATCTATCCAATACGTGCCACAACGTTTATTACCGGATAAAGCATTAGATATCTTAGATATCACAGCTGCACACTTAGCTGCACAAAATCCTGTAGTAGACAAAGTGGAAGTTGAAAAAGAAATTAAAGAATTAGAAGATAAAAAATCTAAAGCAGTCAGCGAAGAAGCTTATTCTGATGCAGACAAATATCAAAAAGAAATCAAAGAATTACAAGACAGACTTGAATCAGGTCATGGTGAAGGTTCAACAGCAACTGTTCAAGATGTAGCAGACACTGTAGAACGTATGACTGGTATTCCGGTATCACAAATGGACGACAATGATATTGCTCGTTTGAAAAACATTTCTAAACGACTAAAAAGCAAAATCATTGGTCAAGATAAAGCGGTAGATATGGTAGCTCGTGCCATCCGTCGTAACCGTGCAGGTTTCGATGAAGGTAACAGACCAATCGGTAGCTTCTTATTCGTAGGTCCTACTGGTGTAGGTAAAACTGAATTAGCAAAACAATTATCAATCGACTTATTCGGTAATAAAGAAGCGCTTATTAAATTAGACATGAGTGAATACATGGACCGTACAGCTGTATCTAAATTGATTGGTACATCTGCTGGTTATGTAGGTTATGATGATAACTCTAATACTTTAACTGAAAAAGTTAGACGTAACCCTTACTCAGTCATCTTATTCGATGAAATCGAAAAAGCGAACCCACAAATCTTAACTTTATTACTACAAGTGATGGATGACGGTAACTTAACAGACGGTCAAGGTAATGTCGTGAACTTCAAAAATACAATCATCATCTGTACTTCAAACGCAGGTTTCGGTGATGAAGATGAAAAAGATCGCGAAGCATTAATGGACGACCTTAAAAAATTCTTCCGTCCAGAATTCCTTAACCGCTTCAACGGTATCGTAGAATTCGTTCATTTAGACAAAGATGCATTACAAGATATCATCAACTTATTATTAGATGATGTTGCTGATACACTTGATAAAAAAGGTATCTCACTTGAAGTAAGCCAAGATGCTAAAGATTGGTTAATTGATCAAGGTTACGATGCAGAACTTGGTGCACGTCCATTACGTCGTGTGGTTGAAAGAGAAATTCGTGATCGTATCACAGACTACTACCTAGAACACACAGATGTGAAAGATATCGAAGTAACACTTGATGGCGATGACATCTTAATCAACGGTGAAAAAGTAGATTCTCTATAATCCATCACGATTGAATAATTAAATCACATTTAAATTTCACGCTCTCATCTATAGAAATATGGATGAGGGCTTTTTTATTACTTTTTTTGTAAGCGATTGCAATCTTCGAAACTTTGTATTAATATACTTGTATACAAGTATGTAGAACGAAAAGAGGTGCGTGATGGAAAAACAATATCCGAAACAATGGTTAGCGAATATGACAACAGGGGAAACAGTTGCGGCTGAGTTACGTTTGAAGATTATCAATGGTGAATTGACATCAGACGATGCATTGACTGAAAATCAAGTCGCTAAACAATTCAATGTCAGTCGTTCTCCTGTGCGTGATGCGTTTAAATTATTGAAACAAGATCAATTGATTCGTTTAGAACGTATGGGGGCAGATGTCTTAACATTTGGAGAAGCTGAACGTCGTGAAGTGTATGATTTACGCATTATGATGGAATCTTTTGCGTTTGCGCGTATTAAAGATGAAGAACGTGCAGCGTTAGCTAAAACTATGCGTAAGCATTTAGAGATGATGAAAGTAGCGGTACAGTTTGAAGATGCAGAATCTTTTACTGAACATGATATTTTGTTCCATGAAGTGTTAATTCATGCGACGAAGCACCGTTATTTACTCAGCAGCTGGAATAATATTAAACCTATTTTATTGTGTTTAATCTTGTTGTCGATGCGAGAGAGAATGCAGACGGACCCTGATGATTTTGAAAGAATTCATGCCAACCACGAAGTATACGCACAAGCCGTTGAACATAACGATACGACATTATTACGCGATGCATTCCATCGTAATTTTGATGATGTCGGAGATTATATCAGCGCATTATTTTTAGAGAAGAAATAAGGAGGTCAAACCATGCAGTATATGATTGGAGTCGATATTGGCACAACGAGTACGAAAGCTGTTCTTTATGATGAAAATGGTCAATATTTGTTAAAACATAATATTGGTTACGACATGCAGACGCCAGATGTCGATACCTCTGAAGAAAATCCAGATGAAATCTTTGATGCCGTTTTAATGACGATTAAAGCAGTCATACGAGAAGGCAAAGTAGGACCAGATGATGTGAAGTTAATCGCATTCAGTGCACAAATGCATAGTTTAATTGCGATGGGCAACGAACAAAAACCATTAACACAAAGTATTACTTGGGCTGATAATCGCGCAAGTCGTCATGCTGAAGAAATTCGTCAACAACATCACGGACACGAAATCTATAAACGTACAGGGACACCGATTCATCCAATGTCTCCGTTATCTAAAATCTATTGGTTGAAAGATGAGCATCCAGAGATTTATCAACAAGCGACAAAATATATTGATATTAAAAGTTATGTCTTATACCAACTTTATGGACGCTATGTGATGGACCATTCTATCGCTTCAGCAACAGGTATGATGGACCTTGAAACATTGACATGGGATAAACCAGCATTAGATTTGCTTGGGATTACACCAGAACAATTACCAGAACTTGTGCCGACAACATATATCTTAAAAGGAATGAAACAACGCTATGCGACACTATTAGGTTTAAACAAAGAAATACCTGTAGTTATCGGCGCAAGTGATGGCGTATTGTCAAACTTAGGTGTGAACAGCTTCAAGAAAGGCGAAGTAGCGGTTACTATCGGTACATCAGGTGCGATTCGTACTGTGATTGATCATCCAAGAACAGATGAGAAAGAACGTATTTTCTGTTATGTCTTAGATGAAGGACAGTATGTGATTGGAGGTCCAGTAAATAATGGCGGTATTATTTTACGTTGGTTGCGTGATGAATTGCTTGCGAGTGAGGTAGAAACAGCGAAACGTCTTGGTGTCGATCCTTATGATGTTTTGACAAAAATCGCAAGCCGTGTAGAACCAGGTGCGAAAGGTCTGATTTTCCATCCTTATCTTGCAGGTGAACGTGCACCTTTATGGAATGCGGATGCAAGAGGTTCGTACTTTGGTTTAACGTTATCACACCAAAAAGAACATATGATTCGTGCAGCACTTGAAGGTATTTTATACAATCTGTATACCGTTTATCTTGCGTTAATTGAGATGATGGGTGAAACACCAACGGCCATTAAGGCAACAGGTGGTTTTGCGAAAAGTGAAATGTGGCGCCAAATGATGTCGGATATTTTTGACACGGATTTAATTGTACCTGAAAGTTATGAGAGCTCTTCTCTTGGTGCGTGTGTTCTAGGACTGAAAGCATTAGGAGAAATTGAAGACTTTTCAATTATCGAAGACATGGTCGGAACAACACATGCACATCAACCGAACCAAGAAGCGGTAGAGATTTATCAGCAATTGATTAGTATTTATATTGATTTGAGTCGTAGTTTGGCTCCGCAATATCGTAAGATCGCAGATTTCCAAAGAAAACATTTATAAAAACAAAAAGCCATGAGCCACTGAGAAAAAGCAGTTGAAGTGTCTACCCATAATTATTAAGCACTTCGGCTTTTTCTTTGACTACTGATGTAAACGCTGTCAGTATAGGTGCTCATGAGGAAAGCGAGGAAAAGTTATGTTTACAGAAATTTGGCCGTTAATCACGGTGGTCATTGGTATTTTAATTTTATTAGCACTCATTATTGTATTGAAGTTGAACACATTTATTTCCTTAATTATTACATCAATGGTCACTGCGTTGATGTTAGGTATGCCGTTAGATAAAGTCGTTGAAACCGTCGAAAAAGGTATGGGCAGCACGCTCGGACATATCGCAATTATCTTCGGTTTAGGTGCAATCTTAGGTAAGTTGCTCTCTGATGGTGGCGGTGCAACACGTATCGCAGATACCTTAATTGATAAATTTGGAGAGAAACATGTCCAATGGGCAATGGTTGTCGCTGCCTTTGTGATCGGGATTGCGTTGTTCTTCGAAGTTGGACTTGTACTATTAGTTCCTTTAGTCTTTACTCTAGCAAAACGTACGAAAGTATCTCCACTTAAAATAGGATTGCCGATGATTACTGCGTTATCTGTGACGCATGGCTTCTTGCCACCGCATCCTGGCCCAGTCGTTATCGCAAAAGAATTACATGCTTCATTAGGTGAAGTATTATTATATGGTTTCATTATCGCGATTCCAGTTACGATTATTGCAGGTCCGGTATTCGGTAAAATTGCACAAAAATTAACACCGACTGCTTATACAAGAGAAGGTGACATTTCATCATTAGGTGCACAAAAAGAATTTAAAGACTCAGAGATGCCGGGCTTTGGTATCAGTGTGTTAACTGCGACACTTCCTGTTATTTTGATGTTAATCGCTACAGTTGTTCAATTGATTACAGGGAATGTAGACAATTCTAAAAATGCGTTTATCGGTATTATCAACTTTATCGGCACAGCTGATACAGCGATGTTGATCGCGGTACTCTTTGCGATGGTTACAATGGGTATCCGACAAGGCCGCAACAACAAAGCGATTATGCAGTCTGTAACAGATGCGATTTATCCGATCGGTATGATGATCTTGATTATCGGTGGCGGCGGTACGTTTAAACAAGTACTGATTGATGGCGGTGTCGGTGATACAATTGCGAAGATGTTCGAAGGCTCAACGATGTCTCCGATTTTACTGGCATGGATTGTTGCGGCAGTTCTACGTCTTGCGTTAGGTTCTGCGACAGTTGCGGCAATTTCAACAACAGGTATTGTATTACCGTTGCTTCAAGCCAGTGATGTCAATGTCGCATTAGTTGTGCTTGCGATTGGTGCCGGTAGTGTAATTTTATCTCACGTTAACGATGCAGGATTCTGGATGTTTAAAGAGTACTTCGGCTTAACAATTAAAGAAACATTCTTAACTTGGTCATTACTTGAAACGATTATTTCTGTTTCAGGACTTATCTTTATTTTATTCTTAAGTTTATTTGTATAGATTTAGAACGCACGTGTCTTTCATTAGATGCGTGCTTTTTTGTTATAGTAAAGATGAAGAGGTGAAGACCATGACACGCATTGTGATAATAGAAGATATTTCGCTTACCGCAAAATACATATTAGAGACTTTGAATCCGGGACACTATGAAATTGTTGTTGTATATGATTCAAATCGAGAACCTGATCAATACCCAGGTATAATTTATCAACCAATGGATTATTTAGACTTAGCACATTGGCAGAAATACATAGAAAAAGAAGATATCGTGCTGATGAATGCATTGCCTGAAATGTTTGGAGATGGTTTGTGGCATGGTAAGCCTCATGTCCTACGTCAATTAATTAAAGATTATGTATGTGCGGCTGGACCACTTGAAGTGATTGAGTATCATGACATTATCGCATATCAAAAAGTGAAGACGAAACAAGCTGCGTCACTTCAACAAATGTCGGTATCTCAAGACTATACAGCTCATCAAAGTATTATTGCTTATGCGCATTACTTAAAGAAAATGTCTTTGGGTCTTATTCAAGTGAAAGGACAACCTGAACGCTTTGATATTCACTTACTCAATATGAAACGTCCTTTGATTGCGATGAAGCAAGTGCCATTAACACATGGTGTCAAACTTACGCTTCAAGCAAACAGCTTGTTGTATCAACCTAAAAGTAACGCCTCAGCTTTTTATTTTATTCAAAAGCAACAATCGCTTTATACCTGTTTAACGCATTTTACGCCGTGTTTACCTTGGCGCGTTTATCAATCTACACAAGCAGTGATACATGAATGGGTGATGCGAGGATTTCGCAGTTATTTAAGACGCTTAAATCAGGGTAACGAGAAGTGAAACAAACATAAAACAAACAATCACATTTAGAAAGGAAGAGGAACATGGAACGTCGCTTATTTGAATTGTTGAAATGGTTAGTGGAACATTCTACAGAAAGTCCACCAGCACGTAATACAGATCCGTTGCAAATAGAAATACAGAATTACTTAGAAGGATTAGGCTTTGAAGTCAAACGTGAGCCTTTATATGAGAATGACAGTATAGTGGTTGGTGTATTAGCGGGTGAAAATAAGGATGCACCGAAGTTGATATTAAACGGTCATGTAGATGTCGCAAATGTAGAAGATCCTAAACATTGGCAATATCCGCCATTTAAATTAACTGAAGTAGATGATGCAGTGTATGGTCGAGGTGTCAGTGATATGAAAGGCGGCATGGCTTCGCTCTTTTATGTCTTAGAACAACTGCACGCACAAGGATTAAAACCAGAAGGTGACATCATTGTACAATCGGTTGTGGGAGAAGAAGTCGGAGAAGCAGGTACTAAGACGGCATGTGAATTAAGTCCTAAAGCTGACTTGGCATTAGTATTAGATACAAGTGATTCACAAGCGTTAGGGCAAGGTGGCGTGATTACCGGCTGGATTACAATTCAAAGTAAAACAACAATTCATGATGGTGCACGCAGCCAAATGGTACATGCAGGCGGTGGCCTGCATGGAGCGAGTGCGATTGAAAAGATGGCTAAAATCATTACAGCGTTAAAAGAGCTAGAACAACATTGGGCAGTTATGAAATATTATCCAGATATGCCTGCAGGTGCTAATACGATTAATCCAGCGGTTATTGAAGGCGGTCGAAATCCTGCCTTTATCGCAGATACTTGTCGTTTATGGATCACAGTTCATTTCTTACCGGATGAAGATTATCATGAAGTGATTAAAGAAGTTGAAGCGTATTTAAATCGTGTGACTGAAGCGGACGTCTGGTTAAAAGATAATCCACTTCAATTTGAATGGGGCGGTACTTCTATGATTGAAGACCAAGGTGAAATCTTCCCAAGCTTCACACTGCCAGTAGAACATGAAGGTTTCAAAACCTTAGCAAAAGCCCATGAAACCATTCATCACACACCGCTTGAGACAGGCATGTCCACAACAGTGACAGATGGTGGTTGGCTTGATGATTACGGTATTCCGACGATATTGTATGGTCCGGGATTATTAACAGAAGCACATAGTGTGGATGAGAAAATCAATAAACAAGATCTAACGGAGTATAGTGCGGTATTATTGGAATTCTTAAAAGATTGGTATCAACATCCTCAGTCAGCATCAACCATGAAAAAGCAGTAGGCAGAAGAAAATGGAAAATAGAAATGAATAAATGAAAAGACCCGCGGCTTGCGGGTCTTTGCTTATTTCTCACACTTTATTGATATGCGACTTATCTTAAGATTTAAATGTATTTTTTAAACGTGAAATCCAATTACGTCTTGGTTGAGACGTACCCTTGGGACGCGCCTCAGTAAATGGTGTTTTGTGTTTGATAGCTTTCGCTAATTCAACTGCTTGATGCATCAAGTAAAGTTGTGAATTTAAAGGCAGTTGATTGTTGTTAACGTAATGGTAGACGCCATTCTTATCTTGATAACGACCTTTTTGGTTATCAGATAATTGTAAGTTCACAAAGTTTAATAAGCGTTCTCTGATTTTCGCATCATGAACAGGGAATAAAATTTCTACACGTTTAATCATGTTACGTGTCATCGCATCTGCAGATGATAAATAGATTTTTTCATCTCCATTGTTATGGAAGTAGTAGATACGAGAATGTTCTAAGAAACGACCTACAATACTTACAACTTCAATATTGTCGCTCACGCCTGGAACACCAGGTTTCAAGCAGCAGATACCACGGATAATCAATTGAATTTTAACACCTGCTTGTGATGCTTCAAATAACTTTTTGATAATCGTTTTATCTGTTAAAGAGTTCATTTTCATAATGATATGACCATTGCCATATTCTTGATGATTTTTGATTTCAGTTTCGATACGTTCTACGAATACATCACGAATATCAAACGGTGCTACAATCAATTCATTGTAGTGAGGTTTGATTGAATAACCGCTTAAGTAATTGAAGAAGTTAATCGCATCTTCAGCAATACCTTTATGTGTTGTGATGATACCCATATCTGTATAGATTTCCGCTGTTTTATCGTTATAGTTACCAGTACCTAAGTGTACAAATGGTACAAGACGACCTTTTAAGCGTTTAACCACTAATGTAATTTTACTGTGTGTTTTCAGATGTGTCATACCATAAATTACATGACAACCTGCATCTTCTAACATACGTGCCCAATGGACGTTGTTTTCTTCATCGAAGCGGGCTTTCAATTCAACAAGAACAGTGACTTGTTTACCTTGTTCCGCCGCATATTTCAAACTTTTGATAATCGGTGAATCTTTGCTGACACGATACAATGTTTGTTTAATCGCGATTGTATCAGGATCTTCAGCAGCTTCACGGATGAAGTCGACAATCGGTTCAAATGATTCGTATGGGTGATGGAAGAAAATGTCACGTTTTAACGCTAAATCATAGACATCATTGTAACCTAATGATTCAGGAATTTGTGGTGTATAACGGTCATAACGTAAGTTTGGCAGTTGTGGTGTTAAATAACCAACTAAACCAAATACCATTGTTAAATCTAATGGGCCATCCACAAAGTAAACATCATCGTCATGAATTTCTAATTGTTCTTTTAGACCTTCAATGTCTAATTCATTTGTATTACGTGAATCAACTTCTAGACGTACAGCTGAACCGCTTTTACGCATTTTCAAGAAACGTTCGATTTCGATTAATAAATCTTCAGCACCGTCTTCATGAATCGTTAAGTCAGCATTACGTGTAATACGGAATGTGAAAGTTTTTCTGATGTCATAGCCTTGGAAGAGGAATTCAATGAAATAATCGATAACATCCTCAACCATTAAAACGTATTGTTTATCTTCATCTTTTAAAATCATGAAACGATCAATTAGTGATGGAATTTGAACAATTGCTGTATTTGTTGTTTCATCAGTATCTAATTCTACAAAGATATTCAAACTTTTATTAACAAGCTTCGGGAATGGATGATATGCATCAATGCCCAGTGGTGTTAACGTCGGTAAAATATTATTTTTGAATTCTTGTTCTAATTCATTTTGTAACGTTTCATTTAAATCTTGTGGTTTGGTAGTAATCACATTATATTCGCGTAAACGATTCGTCAATTCGTTATAGCGTTCGTACTGTAAATCAACAAGTGGCGTATTTTTTTCTTTTATAGCAGCCAGTTGTTGTCTAGGTGTCATTTGAGATTTGTTCTCGGGTTTGTTGAAGTTCATTTTAACTTGGTCTTGCAGCCCAGCTACGCGGACCATAAAGAACTCGTCTAAGTTAGATGCGAAAATCGCAATAAAATTTAATTGTTCTAATAAAGGATTTGTTTTGTCGCTCGCTTCTTGTAAGACACGATAGTTGAAGTCGAGCCAGCTTAATTCTCGGTTATTGTAAAACTCTGGTTTGTTGAGATCTTTTTCAACGACTTGATTTTCCATAATGACCACCCCATGGTAAGTAAATAGACTTTATTTAAATAAAAAAATTGAAATGACTATGTTCTGTGATGTCATTCAGAGATGTCAGTAATTGCAATTTAAATTTTATATTGAACGCTCAAGTGCAACTTGTTGTATAACTTATTTCATTGTATACAAATGCTTAAATCCACAGAAACATCCATTTGTAACTTAACACATTAATGTTAAGATTTTGTAAAGTTTATTGATACTTTTCCTTTTAATACTTTTTCTAAGTGTTTCTTTTGACGGTTTGCTTGATATTCTTCTGCAATCGGATGACCGGTGTAATAGGCATTTAAAGTATAATGCTCTTTATCATTTTTCACGAGTTCAATACGTTTGATTGGATTGGTATGTGACACATTCAAGGCATCGATGAATTTTAAAATACCGCCAAGAGATTGTAAGTCGCTTAGTTGGTCACTGTTCAACCAACCGGTTTCATCATTATAGAATTTTAATAAGCTTTTATTTTTAAAGCTTGCCATTAACGCTAATTGAACACGATCATGGTGACTAAAACCATCAATCATTGAGTTTGAGATAATGTAATACGTATGTTGTGATGCTGAATCGGCATCAATGAAACGACCTAAATAATAAATATAAGCCGCTTGTTTAAAAAGGCGTTGGTCTTTCTCAGATAACTTGATAATGTCCTGTTCTTTTAATTGATCTAATAAGTCACCAGCTAAAACGACACGTTGTTTGGCACCTACACCTTCATGTTTATAGGTGTTAGACAATTGATATAATGCACGGTTACGAACGTTAAAACGATCAAAAGCATCTTTGATCTTTTGGTTGAGTTGATACATCACATAACCTTCACGTAAACCTTTTCTAGAGAAAGTGAATTGTGTCGCATCCACTTGTTTGAATAATGCTTTAAAGACAGCGACAGCAGGTAGAATGATATCAACACGGTCACGACTTAAGCCGTCTAAGTTTGTTAAGTCGTCACGTGAACTGTCTTCAATTAAATCAAAAACTTGATTTAAGTCATCGCCCGTCATGGTATAACAATGCACGCCGCCAATAGGGTAAGCGACTTCAGATTGATGGATACGTGCTACGTTACGTGCAGAACCGCCGACACCGACTAAAGCTACTTTTTGGTTATTGATCCAATCAAGTGAACCAAAGGCTTTGTCTAAGAATTTCTGCATTTTTTTAATCGCATCTTTGTCATTATGATCTTTACCTTCAAAGAATTTACGAGATAAAGTAACGACACCGAATGGGAAACTGTGAGAATGAATTAACTCTTTTCCTTTAAATAACGTAACTTCAGTAGAACCACCACCGATATCGACAGAAAGTCCATCTACAATGGCAGTAGAGTTAATAATCGCATAGAAACCATAATAAGCTTCATCTAATTCTGGAACAATAGATAGTTTCATACCGATTTTTTTCTTCACTTGTTTTAAAATGTCGTCTCTGTTTTTCGACTGACGAATTGCAGCTGTCGCAATCGGATGCAGTTCGTCTACTTTATATTCATCTGCGACTTTTTTAAAGCTTTGTAATGCTGAAATTAAGACATGGACACCTTCATCGTTCATTGTTAAGTCATCTTCTAAATATTGACTTAAACGTGCAGGTGTTTTTATATTTTGTATTTCCGTAAGGCCTGTTTTACTATCGTATTCAAACACAACTAATCTAATGGTGTTTGAACCGA
This sequence comes from Staphylococcus sp. HMSC061G12, assembly GCF_001838465.1. Classification (NCBI taxonomy): domain Bacteria; kingdom Bacillati; phylum Bacillota; class Bacilli; order Caryophanales; family Staphylococcaceae; genus Staphylococcus; species Staphylococcus sp. HMSC061G12. Next base: position 31,167 of record NZ_KV837127.1, on the reverse strand, counting down.
TATCGATTAATCCAATGCGTTTCATGAGAACCCCCTCTGATTGCTTAGAAGCAGTCAGCAGACGATTAATCAATTTCTGTCCTGGTAAAATCATATGACTAACTCCTTCTTTTAGAAAAAATGAGAACGCTTAATGCCTGATATGACAACAAGAGTCACATTCTTTACTCACTTTAATTTTATCACAAAACATTACATTCTACATTAACTGTATAGACTAAAATGATAGTAATATTCATTATTTTGAACAAGCAATCGCGTACACTTTAAATTTTCAAATAGGACATAAAAAATAGATAATAGAGATACGTGGAAATGAAAAAAGGTGGTATAATAATTTTATTAAATGGATAAGGAAAGAGGGAACGATATGAAACGCAGCCTTCTCTTTATGGGGATAATTATGTTGAGTCTTTTCGTCTTAGCAGCTTGTGAAAAAGAACAATCCAAAACATATCAAGGCGAATTAGCAGGGGCAGATGTTATTGATACTTTAACTTATAAAGGCGATAAAATGGTTAAACAATCAATGATTATGACAATTAAGTACGACGAAAATGGACTTTCGAAAAGTGATGCTGAAAATATTTTAGCTAAACAAGAAAAAGTGTTCGAAGGTTTAAAAGGTGTTAAATACAAAAAAGATATCAAAGAAGACAAAGCAGTTCAGAAAGTAGACATTGATTATAAAGAAGCGGATTTAAAACAGTTATCACATAGAGTCGGTGTGACTGGGCCAAAAGAAGGCAATGACTACGTCGATGTTAAATCTGTAGAACGATCATTGAAAAAATCTGGTTTAACTGTTAAAAAACCACTCAGCGAAGAATAATCTCATCATAAAAACAGCAAGTCATTTCAGTGTGATTTGTTGTTTTTTTATTAAACATTAAGAATGAATTTTTGAAAATATACACAAAAATCACATTAAATAAACGAGTGATATGTTATAATCTTGTTTTGAAACGAAAGCAAGCAGTTAACGTATAAGTAGCTGCTTAGAAAAGGTGATATCGTGAATGAAAACGAACAACGTCCATTAGCTCAAACACAAGATAATCCTTATCAGTCAAATCGTGTAATGAAACGAGATTTTTGGTTGATTCCGCTGTTCTTCCTTGTGATTCCATTAATTACTGCACTAGTGATGTTTCCATTACGTTTAATATATGAAAGCCAATTTGGTGATTTAACAAGGCATACATTTATATTGTTGAATGTGATCGGCAGTTTAGTAGGTCAAATAGTGGTAGTACTGATTTATTACTTGATGCATCGAAAATATATCATACCAATTGCGAAAGCACGTTTTGCGAAAGTAAAACGCTACGCTTGGGTGTTGCTTCTTACATACTTAGCGATGTCTGTCGCACAAGCAATCTATGGTGGATTGATGTTATTACTACCGAAACATCTACAATTTGATAATACACAAAACCAAATGATTCTTCTTCAACTCTTTGATAATCCTTGGGCATGGCCAGTTTTATTTATTGATATTGTGATTTTGACACCGATTATAGAAGAATTGATATTCCGTCATTTAATTATCCATGAACTTGGTAAGAAAATCGGATATACAGCTGGTGCTATTTTATCCATTATTATATTTGCGGGTATTCATGTAACAGGGGCTGTCTCGCCATTTGAATTCGGTGTATATGCGATCATGGCAGGTGCATTAGTCTTTGTTTATATGTATTCACGTCGTAATTTAGCGGTATCTATTGCTTTTCATATGATTATTAATGGTATTGGCTTTATCGGCATTGTTGGTCAGTTCATTATGGATAAATTTTCATAATATAAAAGCATAATCAAACATTCTAAAGGCTGCATATGCAGTCTTTTTTCATTTCCTAGGAAATAATTAAATTAAATCGCGCATTATATAGACTTTGATGGTTAAGATAAGTTTTTAACGTTTTATGATTTATTTATGCAAATCTGGTTCAGTTTTGTACAATAAAGAAAACAACAAGAGGTGACAACATGACACAAACAACAAAGATACTAGAAAATCCTTTTGACTCAACTAAAGTTATGAAACGTGATTTCTTCCTATTTCCGTTATCTTTCTTCTTATTATTTGGTGCGGCAGTACTACTGCAACTTGTGCTTGGTCTTTATTATGGTGCCACTAATCGAGAAGTTCCGATGATAAAGTATGAAGAGTTTGGCGGCATCGCACAAGATGTATCAAGTTTAGGTTTGTTATTCATTTTCTACTTAATGCATAGACGTTATCTGATACCTATCGCGAAAGAGAGGATCAGGCGTGCATTTAAACTATGGTATCTAATTATTGGCGGAGGTATTGTGGTTTTCACTTTAAATGCCAGTATAGGATACCTTATGGAACACGTGTTACACCTAGATAATACGCAAAACCAAGCTATGATTGAAGCTATGTTTGAACATCAATGGTTATGGCCATTCTTATTTATCAGCATTGTTGTCCTCGCGCCAATTGTAGAGGAGCTTTTATACAGACATGTGATTATTCATGAGCTCGGTAAGAAAATCGGCAATGTTCTAGCAACACTATTATCCATTATTTTGTTCGCAGGTATACATATGATGTATGCGACTTCTATATATGAAGCTTTACCTTATGTGATGATGGGTACGGTCTTTTCTATTGTTTATTTGATGAGTCGAAAAAACTTAGCGGTTGCGATTTTGCTTCATGCCTTCAACAACGCAATCGGCTTTATTTTAATTTTCTTAAGTCATAGATATGCATGAACACTGACTAAGTATAAAGTCAGTGTTTTTATTCTATACTTAGATAATTGTCATATTTTTCAAAATTGAAATATGTTAAATTGTATAAGAAAGGGAATAGTAAGGTGATGGATAATGTCATCTCTCTAGATTGAAGAAAAGGAGCAGTAGTATGGCGATTTTAGAATTAAAAGATGTGTGCTACAAAGCGGATAAACGTCTGATTATTGACCATTTAGACTTAACGGTTAAAAAAGGCGAAAAAATCGCAGTTGTAGGACCGTCCGGCAGCGGGAAAAGTACGCTGTTTCATTTGTTGTGTGATTTAATCAGTCCGACGAGCGGTCATATGTATTATAACGGCAAGGAATACGATGCGTATGAGCCGGAAACATTACGTCAACGTATCAGTTATATGCCGCAAGAAACAGATTTATTTGATCGTACAATCGGAGAAAATTTAGCGTTTCCTTCTATTGCGCGAAATGACAAATTCGATAAAGACAGAGCGTTAAAACTATTATCAGAATTTGGTTTAGGTCATTATGATTTAGACACTAACGTTGAGTTTTTATCTGGAGGAGAACGTCAGCGTATCTGTTTAGCGCGTCAGTTGATGTACATACCAGATGTTTTATTATTAGATGAGGCCACAAGTGCTTTAGATGCGGATAATACCGAGAAAGCAGAAGATGTTATTTTTGGCTTAGCGAAAGATGAAGGGGTATCAATTATGTGGATTACCCATAGCTATGACCAAAGTATGTCACACTTTGACCGTCGTGTGGATATTGTCGATGGTAAAGTCAATAAAGATAAGAAAGGGGTAATTGATGTATGAGTACAACAGCCTTAGCTCTGACGGCACTGTTATTAATTATCCCGATTGCAGTCTCTATTAAAGAGAAATTAAACATAGCAAAAGATTTAATCATCGCATCGATTCGTGCAGTGATTCAGTTAGTCATCTTAGGTTACATTCTGCATTTCATATTTGATTTGGATGAACCGTGGATTTTAATTTTATTCGTCTTAATCATTATTATTAACGCGTCATGGAATACAATCAGTCGTGCATCTAAAGTGATGCACCATGTCTTTTGGATTTCATTTGTATCTATCTTTATCGGTACCGCAATTCCATTAGCCGTGATTGTCTTTGTGGGCGCTATTAAATTTACCGGCAATGAATTGATTCCTATCGCAGGGATGCTTGCGAATAATGGATTAATTGCGATTAACCTTGCGTATCAAAACTTAGATCGTGCTTTTGTAAAAGAATACGGTACAATCGAATGTAAACTTGCATTAGCCGCAACACCGAAGTTAGCGTCTAAATCAGCAGTAAGAGAAAGTATTAAACTTGCGATTGTCCCGACGATTGATTCAGTGAAAACATATGGTTTAGTTTCTATTCCAGGGATGATGACAGGTATGATTATTAGTGGCGTGGACCCGCTTCAAGCCATCAAATTCCAACTCTTAGTTGTCTTTATCCATACCACTGCGACAATCACAACAGCACTCATCGCAACATATCTAAGTTATAAACAATTCTTTAACCATCGTCATCAACTCATCGGCAGTATGATGGAAGATGAAGACGATGATAACTAAATCTACAATAAACAGAGCTGTAAAGCTGGGAAACTATTTCTGCTTTACAGCTCTGTTTTTTTAGCGAATATTGAAAAATAAATTCATACACTTACATTTTGATTTCAATTCAACTATAATGGAAAGGTTGAAAATATTAATTTTACATACAAAAGAGAGGAGGCAAAGAGAATGTCAGTTATGAGAATAGTGACGTTTATTATCAGTGTGTTTATTGTCGGCATGGTCGAAATGATGGTTGCTGGGATAATGAATTTAATGAGCGCGGATTTACATGTTTCAGAAGCGTGGATTGGCCAATTAGTGACGTTATACGCAGTTACTTTCGCCGTTTGCGGCCCGATTCTAGTCAAAGTTACTAATCGTTTCAGTGCTAAAACAGTATTACTTTGGACTATTGCGGTCTTTGTCTTCGGTAATGCATTAATTGCGGTATCACCGAATTTCACATTACTGATTATCGGACGTATTATTTCTTCAGCTGCCGCAGCTTTGATTATTGTTAAAATTTTAGCGCTGACAGCTATGCTGACGGCACCACAGAACCGCGGTAAAATGATTGGTATTGTGTATTCAGGGTTCAGCGGTGCGAATGTCTTCGGCGTACCGATCGGAACGATGCTTGGAGGATGGCTCGGTTGGCGCGCGACGTTCGTTTTTATTATCGTGGTTAGTGTCGTAGCTGCTTTCTTAATGATGCGTTACTTACCGACACCTGCTGAACTGTCCACTGCGTCAGGTGATACATCTGATACGTCGTCACAATACAAAATTTTAAACCGTGCAGAAATCATTAAATATTTAGCAGTGACCTTTATGTTGCTGACTGCGAATTCAATTACGTTTGTCTACATTAATCCGTTGATGCTGACAAATGGTTATGACATTCAATTTGTCTCTATTATTTTATTAGTAAATGGAATTGCCGGAACTTTAGGGACATCCATGGGTGGTTTCCTTGCAGATAAATTAACTAGTAAGACTTGGTTATTAATTGCCGCAATTGCGTTTACGTTATCTTTAGCCGCAGTTAACTGGTTTATTACGAATTCTATCATCATTGTATTAATCATCTTTATTTGGAATATCATGGAATGGAGTACTAACCCAGCCGTACAAAGTGGTTTGATCGACCACGTGAAAGGCGACGCGAGCCAAGTGCTCAGCTGGAATATGTCTAGTTTGAACGCAGGTATTGCAGCGGGCGGTATGATTGGTGGCTTAATCGTCTCAAATATCGGTGTACATGCGGTTGCTTATAGTTCAAGTATCTTAGGCATTTTGATTGTATTAATTGTCTTAAGTATTAAACAAACACAAAAGCCGCAAATATAAACAAAACGCTTAATCCAATTTTGGGTTAAGCGTTTTTCTTATTCGAAAATATAAGCATCTTCAATTGTTGTATAAACAGACCAATCCACATGACCTTCTGTCACAAATTTGCCTAGTGTGTCCATCATCCGTTGCATCAAAGTATGTGTATGAGGCGTTATAGGAAGATGATGAGCATGTAAAATATCTGTATGTCCGAACCAAAAAACAACATCTAATATATGATAAGGTGTTTTAAAATTTCGAGCTGTTGGTGCACTCCAATTAAAACAGTAGAGCCATTTCTTCTTAAATTGATAATGATCTAACCAACGTAAGGCTGGTTGTTTAAATTCATAATAGGTGATTGCTTCTGACTGGCCCTTGCCAGTAGTGATATCAAAGGCAGTTGTATCAACGGTTATATTGTTATTTTGCATGACTTCTAAAAAGCGCTCAGGTGCTAACTTGCGTGATTCATTACGGATATAACAATCACCTTCTTGTTCAGTGAAACCCACTAACACAGGCCACTTGTCAGGGGTTGTATCTACCATAGTGGATTCATCAAAGATAGGACTGTAAATTAATTCTAAACCTTTAGAAGGTCCGTACTGCGCTAAATCTTCTTCTAGCGCATGCATCATTTGATGTGTTGAGAGTGCTGCTAAGTTGGTAGTATCATAAAGTTTTGTGACTGTGTTCAGAAAATGTTGCGCAGTGTTTTGACTGTGTTGTACCTCATCAAAACGTAATGGGCCACTCATTAAGACCGCTTTATGAAAAAGAGGTTGTGCTGCTTTTAGATGCATTAATGCTTGAATACTCATGGCACCTGCAGACTGTCCACATAAAGTGATGTTGTTAGAATCCCCGCCGAAGTCTTCGATGAATTGGTTGACCCATAATAATGCGGTGAATTGATCGGATAAGCCGCAGTTCATATCGTAATCTTCATGAATTGCATTAAAATTCAAATAGCCGAGTGCACCTAAACGATAGTTGAACGTAACGACAATGACTTGCGCATGTTCAGCGAATGCTTGTGGGTTATAAAGTTCAGCTGAACCGTGACCATTGAGATAACCGCCGCCATAAAACCAAATCATAACTGGTAATTTTTGATTGAAAGAAGCGGTGATGGGTTTCCAAATATTTAAATATAAGCAATCTTCACTTTGAAGTTCAATCTGAGGCACTTGTATGTCTTCAGGATGTGTAGAGAAAAACGCTTCAAGTTTATTAAAGGGTTGGGGCGGAATGGCTTTAAATTGATCAGCATGTAAAGGTTCTGACCATGTTGTCTTAAGTTCAGCATGTTTAAAGCGTCTTTCGTTAATGGGCGGATAAGCGTAAGGAATACCAAAATACGTTTCACAGTGTTGTTTAATTTGTCCGATAATCGTGCCTGCTTTTGTGTGTCTTGTAATAGATGTCATCATACTCGCTCCTTTCTTCTAATTTAGCATAAAAAAAGAAACAGCTGAGAGACATAACATCTGTTCAGCTGTTTCATATCATTTATTGTGATGAAGTTTTAGCTTCTGCTTGGCTAGAAATATCTTTTTCTAAAGTTTGGTTGATTTCTACTGCGTTCTTATAATACTTACTTTCAAAGTAACTGCCGATACCGATTTTATAGAAGACTAAAGCGACGATAATGATGACTATAAAGTCATATGGATAATGAATCCAGTTAATACCGTTAAAGTCTTTACTGCCGATAAAGGATAGTCCAGAAAGTACAAGTAAATAGATAATCAACCATAGACTGCCGCGCAATTGATTGCGAGTATTTTCCCAGTTTAATTTGTATTCATAAAAGAAGTACATCGGTAAACCTAGAATAATGATAAAGATAACTTTCGCAGTCGTCGGCCACATTGCCCAATAAATCGCAAGTGACGTTAAGGCGAACGATAAAGGTGCCGCTATTTTCAAGAAGCGTGCTTTAAATGGACGATGAAGTTTTGGTCCCATCTTTCTTAAAGCCATCGCTGTTGTCGGCCCTGTTAAATACGCAACTAATGTTGAGGTTGCGATCACGGTTGCGAGTGTACCCCAAGATCTGAATAACGTCACCATAACCATTGCTAGAATGGCATTGACAATAATTGCGACTCTTGGAATATTATATTGTTTGTTGATACGGCCTAAAATTTTAGGAATATGTCCATTTTTCTCCATAGCGCTTAATACACGACCTGTTGAAGCAACGAATGAGACCCCAGTTCCAAATGGTGAAACGAATGCTTCAATGTATAGTAAAATCGCTAGCCAATTCAAGTTTAATAGGATGGCTAAGTCAGCGAAAGGTGAGTTGAATTGAATACCTTTCCAGCCTTTATCAGCGACCATATTTTCAGGCATAGATGTAATAAACACACTTTGTAGAACAACATATAATAACGCAGTTAATGATAAACAAATCACGATACCGCGTAAAATGTTTTTCTCTGGTTTTTCAATCTCAGCACCCATGTTGATAATGGTTTGGAACGCGTTGAATGAAAAGATAATCCCTGATACTGTAACTGCTGCAAATATCGGTGCAGTACCATAAGGAATGAAACTGCTTAATGAATGACCATAGTTTCCTGGGTGGAAACCTGATAGTAATAATAAGATGACTGTTAATGTCGGTACACCTAATTTAAAGAATGAGATTAAACTTGTAAAAGATGTAAGAACTTTCACTGACCAATAGTTTAACAGTGAAAAGATAATAATAATGACATATACAGCGAATAAACCAATATTACTGATTGTACCGTCTTTCATCAGAACACTTGTGAACTTTGCCCACTCCCAAGGCCAAGAACTCATGTATTGTACAGCAGATACGGCTTCAATCGGGATAATCGTAACTAAAGCAACCCAGTTCGCCCAAGAAGCGATAAAGCCGAGTAATGAACCGTGTGTATATTGTGCATAGTTGCTCATCCCGCCAGATTGCGGCAGCATTGTCGCGACTTCGATATAGTTATATGCGACTAAACTGATGATGATGAAACCAATCACCCATGAAAAGATTGCTGCAGGACCTGCAACAGATGAAGCTTCCCATGCCCCGAACAGCCAACCTGAACCGATTAATGAACCAAGTCCAAGTAACACAAGCTGTGACAGGCTGATTTTACCACTATTAGTTTGTTTCATAGTAAAACTCCTAAGTTTCAGAGAACATGCTCTCTTTATTTGTAAAGCAAAATAAGCTTGCTTCATTTTTAAATCAGGCAAACCTAACTCATGATAGAACATTATACGGAAAATTCAGATGACGTCAACAGGAAAAGGACAGGTTTATATTTTATGAATGAAAACGCATGAAAATACGATATAACAGTGATTTTTGTATATTCATTAATGGTGATAATACTTAAAAAACTGTCGTGGCGCATTTTCTTGTTTTAATATATTTAATGATTATGCATAGAGAAAAAGTAGAAAACAAATTAAAATGCAAGAAAATCATCGCTTATAATCAAGACAATCAATGACAACTCTGGAATGAGAAAGAAAAAGAGAAAAATAAGTGAATGAGTGTTTTAGAATACAAAAAGTGTAAAATTGAGGATTAGAAAAATAGATAAATGGCTATGGTATATTAAGCCTGTAAAAAAAGGAGCACAACAATGACAAAGAACAGATTAAATGATAAAGCAGAAGCATATTTCACACGTGCGCAGGAGTGGCATGATGAATATAAAGCACTACGTGCTATTATCTTGAAAAATGAAGAATTAACAGAGGATTACAAATGGATGCACCCATGTTATACCTTGAATGATAAAAATGTGGTGTTGATTCATGGTTTCAAAGATTATTGTGCATTATTGTTTCATAAGGGTGCTTTAATGAAGGATCCAGAACATAAGTTGATTCAACAAACTAAAAATGTACAAGCAGCAAGACAATTACGTTTTACATCACTTGCTCAAATCGAAGCAGAATCAGAAATGATTGCAGCTTATGTGGATGAAGCAGTGGAAATTGAACGTTCTGGTAAAAAGGTCGAAATGAAAAAGACTGAGGAGTATGACATGCCGCAAGAATTACAAGCAGCGTTGGAAGCGGACGAACAGTTAAATGAAGCATTTAACAATCTTACTCCTGGGCGTCAACGCCAGTATATGTATTTTATCGGCCAAGCCAAACGGGAAGCTACAAGAAAAGCACGTGTTAAAAAATACAAAGCTCAAATTTTAGCAGGTAAAGGTATGAATGATTAGTCGTTTTAAGTAATTTAGTTACGCGGTAGGGATTAAATATTGATTTAATCCACTCTAAATTATGAAATTTTAAAAATATGTCAATTTTTTTCAAAAAATTTCGCGATTAATCCGACCAAATGGTTTAGTTTGTGTTATAGTTATAAAGTACACTATTAATCAAGTAAGTCGAAGATACAATTTTTAATTTATTGTATTGAACAAAAGAACAGACACTGTTGAACAGCGCTGTATTATAACGTAGTTGAGGTGAAGGTTGCAGCGCAACCGAATCTAAAGCAATTAACAAGTCATTTGCGACTTTGTTTAGAAACTTATCCGTTAAGTTATTGAAACATTGGGCAAGTGATTTTTTTATTGACTGCTTTTAGTGTGTGTACAGAGAACAATAGACAGACTGTTCTTTACTCACAACTTAGAACTTACTTTAGGCTTAAACAAATTCGATAAAGAAAGGAATTACTTTAATGCTTAGTATTAAGAACTTATCTAAGGTTTACCCTGGAGGTAAAAAAGCGGTAGATGATATCTCGCTTGATATTCAATCAGGGGAATTTGTTGCATTTATTGGTACAAGTGGTAGTGGTAAAACAACTGCTTTACGTATGATCAATCGTATGATTGAAGCAACGAAAGGACAAATTACGATTGATAGCAAAGATGTCAGAAAGATGAATGCGGTAGAATTACGCCGCAGCATTGGTTATGTGATTCAACAAATCGGTTTAATGCCGCACATGACAATCAAAGAAAACATTGTACTGGTTCCAAAATTATTAAAATGGCCAGAAGAAAAGAAAGATAAAAAAGCACGTGAGTTAATTAAATTAGTTGACTTACCAGAAGAATACTTAGATCGTTATCCATCTGAATTATCAGGCGGACAACAACAACGTATCGGGGTTGTACGTGCTTTAGCAGCTGAACAAGACATTATCTTAATGGACGAACCGTTCGGTGCTTTAGACCCGATTACACGTGATACATTACAAGACTTAGTTAAAGAGTTACAACAAAAACTAGGTAAAACATTTGTTTTCGTTACACATGATATGGATGAAGCAATCAAACTTGCAGATAAGATTTGTATTATGTCTGAAGGTAAAGTCGTTCAATTCGACACACCAGATAATATTTTACGTCATCCAGCGAATGACTTCGTACGTGATTTCATCGGTCAAAACCGCTTGATTCAAGACCGTCCGAATATGCGTACAGTAGAAGATGCGATGATTAAACCAATTACAGTTCGTGCAGACGATTCATTAAACCATGCGGTTGATGTGATGCGTCGCCATCGTATCGATACAATCTTTGTAGTAACTAACCAAGACAGATTCTTAGGTTACATGGACATTGAAGATATCAATCAAGGATTACGTGCAGGTAAAGAACTGATTGATACAATGCAACGTGATATTTATCGCGTAAACGTGAATAGTAAATTACAAGACACAGTACGTACTATTTTAAAACGTAACGTACGTAACGTGCCGGTGGTTGATGATCACGACACATTAGTCGGCTTAATCACACGTGCCAACTTAGTAGATATTGTTTATGACAGCATTTGGGGTGAAGGTGCTGAAGAAGCGCTACAAGAATCTGAAGCATCAGGTATTAAAGAAGCACCGGTAGAAATGGATCACGAAAAAACGTCGGATGCAGGAGTTGAGCGATAATGAAAGAATTCCTTCAAGAATATGGCGGCGAACTGATTCAAAAGACGGGCGAACATTTCTTTATTTCTATTGTTGCGCTTCTCATCGCTATCGTCGTAGCAGTGCCGATCGGTATTTTGTTAGCTAAAACTAAAAAAGCAGCAAGTATTGTATTAACAACAGCAGGTGTGCTGCAAACGATTCCGACACTTGCAGTATTAGCCATTATGATTCCAATTTTCGGTGTAGGTAAAACACCAGCAATTATCGCATTGTTTGTGTATATCTTATTACCGATTTTAAATAACACTGTATTAGGTGTTCAAAATATCAATCCAGATGTTCGCCAAGCAGCGATCAGTATGGGAATGACAAAATTCCAATTGATGAAAGATGTTGAGATGCCTTTAGCATTACCGTTAATTCTAAGTGGTATCCGCTTATCAAGTGTGTATGTTATCAGTTGGGCAACACTTGCAAGTTATGTAGGTGCAGGCGGTTTAGGAGACTTCGTCTTCAACGGATTGAACTTATATAACCCAATCATGATTGTGAGTGCTGCAGTACTTGTTACAGCATTAGCATTAATTGTCGATTACGTACTACGCGCAGTAGAAAAATGGGCAGTACCAAAAGGCTTAAAAGCATAAAATATCCAGATAGGGAGGACATTGGAACTTTATGAAACAGATAAAAAAATACTTGATTCTGATGGTGACTTGTCTTGTTGTATTATCTGGATGCAGTCTGCCTGGTTTAGGCGGTGGTCGTGCAGATGATGATTCAGTAGAAATTACATCACTTGCAACAAGTGAGTCTCAAATCATGTCACATATGGTGCGCTTAATGATTGAGCACGAAACAAAAGATAAAATCAAACCGACATTAATTAATAATATGGGTTCAAGTACCATCCAACATAACGCGTTGATGAACGGTGACGCGAATGTTTCAGGTACACGTTATACAGGTACGGACTTAGTCGGTGCTTTAGGTGAAGATCCAATTAAGGATCCTAAAAAAGCAATGAAAGTGACACAAGAAGGATTCGATAAAAAATTTAATCAAAAATTCTTTGATTCTTACGGTTTTGATAACACGTACGCTTTCATGGTGACAAAAGAAACAGCAGAAAAATATGACTTAGAAACAGTTTCTGACTTAAAGAAACATGAAAAAGAGTTACGCTTAGGTGTAGATAGTTCTTGGTTGAACCGTAAAGGTGACGGTTATCCAGGATTCAAAAAAGAGTACGGCATTAGTTTTAATACTGTACGTCCAATGCAAATCGGTTTAGTTTACGATGCATTGAAAAGTAAAAAACTAGATGTTGCATTAGGTTATTCAACTGATGGACGTATCGCGGCATATGACTTGAAAGTATTAAAAGACGATAGAAAATTCTTCCCGCCATATGATGCGAGTCCAGTTGCTAAAAAAGATTTATTAAAGAAACATCCTGAAATTAATACAGCATTGAAAAAATTAGAAGGCAAAATTTCAACAGAAGAAATGCAGCATTTGAACTATGAAGCAGACGGACAAGGTAAAGAGCCTGCAGTCGTAGCCGAAGAGTTCTTACAAAAACATAATTATTTCGAAGATAAGAAAGGCGGGCAAAAATAATGAAAGGTAATTTATTCCAACAGCTGATTGAATACTATTCATTGAACGCCGGTTATCTGTGGGGACTTTTCTTCCAACACTTACTCATGTCAGTTTATGGCGTCATCTTTGCTGCGATTGTCGGAATTCCAATTGGTATTCTGATTTCAAGATTCGGCAAATTATCTAAGACTGTCATTACTATTGCGAACATCATTCAAACAGTTCCTGTTATCGCAATGTTAGCCATTCTGATGTTAGTCATGGGATTAGGTCCAACAACAGTTGTAGTCACTGTATTCTTATATGCCTTATTACCGATTATTCAGAACACATACTCAGGTATTATCGGTGTCGATGCCAATATCAAAGATGCTGGTAAAGGTATGGGTATGACAGGTAATCAAGTATTGCGTATGATTGAATTACCACTAGCTTTATCAGTGATTATCGGTGGCTTACGTATCGCATTAGTTGTCGCAATTGGTGTTGTAGCGGTTGGTTCATTCATCGGTGCACCGACACTGGGTGATATTATCATCCGTGGTACAAACGCGACAGACGGCACAACATTCATTCTTGCAGGTGCGATTCCAATTGCTTTAATTGCAGTCATCATCGATATTGTTTTAAGATTCTTAGAAAAACGTCTCGACCCTGTGAAGAAAAGAAAACCGAAAGGTCCACTACCTCAAGGTGTAGATGGATAATTAAATTAGAAGGTATCGCATGCAAGATGATTTCATCTGATATGCGATACCTTTATCATTGGTATTGAAACTAATCATAAGGAGGAACTTATTATGGCATGGTTACAAGTTAATTATGATTCAATCACATTAGGTAAAGAACAACGCTTTAATGCGTTTTTACCAGAAGAACCTTCACAATTTGAAACAGGTAAACCCGCAAAAGAATTACCTGTGCTTTTATTACTACATGGTTTATCAAGCGATGAAACATCTTATTTAAGATTTACAAGTTTAGAACGTTATGCGAAAGAACGTCAAATCGCAGTGATTATGCCAGCAGGCGATCACAGTGGTTATGCGAATATGGGTTATGGTCATAATTATTATGATTATGTATTAGAAGTATTTGATTATGCGCTTCAAATCTTACCGTTATCTAAACGTCGTGAAGACCACTTTATCGCAGGTCATTCTATGGGTGGTTATGGCACAATCAAATATGCATTAACACAAACAGAGCGCTTTTCTAAAGCAGCACCATTATCTGCGGTCTTTACACCTGACTGGTTGATGAATATAGATTGGCATGACTTCTCTAAACATGCGATATTAGGAGAGAAAACAGCGGCTAGAGGAACAGAACTTGACCCTTATTACTTGGTAGATCAAGCAATAGAAAAAGGATTAGATATTCCTGAATTATTGATTATGTGCGGTACAGAAGACGATTTATACCAAGACAACCGTGATTTCATCAGTTATTTAGATGACAAAAAAATCGCATATCAATTCGAAGATGGCCCAGGTAAACATGATTATGCTTACTGGGATAAAGCAATTGAATATGCATTAGATTGGTTCTTAAAAGATAGAAAATAATATAGAAATCAGCGAAATAGAAACACAGTGATAAAAAAATTCCCCTCAAACTCAAAAATAGGTTTGAGGGGATTTTTTATATCATTTTCTATTCTTGTTAAACAGCTGAAAGGTTAAGAAGGGCGATAGGCATCAATCACAGTATTTAACATGTTATAGATATATTCATCTGTAAGCACTTCAGGTTTAATTAAGATATTAAAATAAATCGGTGAGAAGATTAAATCAATAAACATATCTTGATGTTCCTCTGGTATATAAGGTGCGCTGACTTGTTTTAACATCTGACGATATTGGTTGAAATAATCTTCCATAAAGTGATTGCGCAAGTCATTCTCTTCATTGGTTAATAAGATTTGAATGACTGCTTTACCTAATGGTGTTTTATAAAGACGTGTGATTTTAATCAAAGTGGCATATAAATCTTCAAAGAAATCACCTTGAAGTGTGACATCAGAATGTGCCTTGTTTAAAAACATATCAATAATCATACTGTCTTTATCTTTCCAACGACGATAAATAGTCGCCTTTGAAATCTGTGTATTTTCAGCTAATTCATCTATAGTAATAGAATTATAGGATTCACGTTCTAACATTTTGCCTAACTCATCAAAAATCCTTATATTTATCTTCGGATCTTTTGGTCTGCCTGCCATATTAATGACCTCGTTTCAAATGTGCTAGTTTCTCTACTATCTCAAAAATGATGATTGCGCTCAAGAACCATGCAATTAAACCAACGAAAATACTGAGAATCCAGTTGTTTGTCCAAACTAACATCAACCAAGTAGCTAAGATGTTGAATAAAACACCTGTCATACCGAATACTGCACCATTACTGACATGAGCTGCAACTTTGTCACCATATTGGATACCAGAAGCAATTAAAGCGATTAAGAATACAGCTGGAAATACTGCGAAGATACCGCCGAATTCTTTCCATGGAATAATAACAGATACTATATAACTCAAGCAGACGGACATGCCGCCGGCTAAAAATTTAACCAATAGCATTTTCATTTTTTATTCAAACCTCCGATTAAATATGTTTCAGTGCTAGGATGATACAAGATAAAACAAACCAGCAGGCGATAGAGAATACTGCGCCTTTTCTATATCCGATATGTTTTACCGCGATTGCTGTTAAAGCGACACTGATAATACAGCCGATAATACCGATAACAGCACCAGCACTTAAGTGGATAGATTCATAAACTAATTTATTGCCGGAAAAGTCAACAGATAATGTGACTAAGGCAGCTAAATAAACAGCTGGGAAAGTAGAAAAGATACCACCCAATTTGCCGCCGAGTTTTGACGCGATAACAGTCGCCAAAGTAACAGCCAATCCACCGAATATAAAGCGGATGATCAAGCTTATTAATGAAATGCCGAACATAATGAAAATTCATCCCAACCTATATAGTTTTAAAACGAAACGTATCGTTTACTAATAGTGTAATACGCACATATTTTCTTGTAAACAGGATACAACTCTTCATAATTGAACATTTAATGAAAACTTTAAATTAAAACGCTTACATTTAATTCATGTTAATAAATCAAAAAAATAGAGACAGGTCATCCTGTCTCTAAACGAATGGAAAATTAAAGCTGTGGTAGGTAAGAGGTCTTACAATAAAATTGTTGCTAAGAAAGGAACGATTGCGACAACGATGACACCCACTAATACAACCGCGATGCTCGCCATTGAAGTTTCTGTTTCACCAAGTTCTTGTGCTGCAGAAACACCGAGTGTATGGCCACTTGTTCCTAACGCTAGTCCACGTGCAATCGGATTATCAATGTGGAAGAAGCGTAATAGTTTATTACCTAATGCATAAATAATGACTGCGTTTAAAATCACTGCTAAAGATGTTAATTCTTTTACGCCGCCGATACCATCTGATACAGGTAAAGCGATGGCAGTTGTCGCAGCTTGCGGAATCATTGATGCCACAATACCGCTTCCGAATTGGAATAATTTAGCGAATGCATAGATACCGAAGATTGCGATGACTGTACCTAATGCAATACCGCTGAAAATTTTAACCCAATATTTTTTAAGTACGTCACGTTTTTTATACAACGGAATCGCAAAACAGATAGTTGCAGGTTCTAAGAAGAAGTTGATAATGTCTCCGCCGATTTTATAGTTTTCATAACTGATCCCAGTTACCTTTAAAAACGCAATCCCAAAGACCATACTGACAAATAATGGTGCTAATAAGAAGAAACCATTGGTCTTTTTAAAGAAGTATGTGGCAACTAAGAAAGGAATCACAGATAACAAGATACCAAAATACGGTGTGTTAATGCCTAAATGTTCAATCATACATGATCCTCCGCAACTCTATTGTGATGTTTGACTGAATGTTGTTCAGATTTACGTTTAATAGGTGAACCCTTTACTAATATTTGAGAAACAAATCCAGTACAAAGTAGTAATAAAACAGTTGAAATAATAATCAACAAGATAATTAATATCGGACTCTTGCTTAAAATACCAAGTGAGTTGATGACTGAAATACCAGCCGGTACGAATAGGAAACCGATATTGTTTGTCAGCGCAGTTCCCACGCCTTCAACTTCACCGAGTTTAATGATGCCTGTTGAAAGTGCGATGAACATCAATACTAAACCAATCACTGATGCCGGCATTGGAATAGGGATGAAACTTTCGATAATTTTTGAAATTAATAAAATGATACTGATGACAAGGACTTGATGTAAGAATGAATACGCTTTTGCTGTTTTGCTTGTTTTTTTAACGTTTGCTTGTGCTTTTTCCATCGTGGATTGCCTCCGTTCGTTTCTTTATCTTGTCTCTAGTTTAAGACGAAAAAACGAGATTGTGTGCGTTTTCACGATGAGATGCGAGTATTCGTATGCGAGTTGCACTAATCAGAAGTTGAAATTCAGAGTAATATTTCTGGAATGTAAGCGAAGCAATCTGAGTTGCTGAAAAGTAGAATTGAAATACAAAAAAGCCTAGTTTCTTGTAAAGTGGAAACTAGGCTTTTGTCGTTTGATTGATTAGAGTTACTCTAACCCAATAGTTTGTTTAAATGCTTTCATATAAGAACGACTGACTTGTACTTTGAGATCATTGGTCATAGTAACTTGATACGTATAATTGAACCAAGGTTCTACAGTTTGAATATGTGCTTTGTTGATAATGGTCGCGCGGTGAATACGAATAAATTGTTTCTCATCTAAACGCTTTGCGTAATTATTCATAGGTTCTGATGTTTCATAATCATGGGTTAATGTATGCAGCGTTGTTCTTTTATTATTTACTGTTAACGCGATAATATCTTTTTGATTCAACACATAGATACGTTCATCTACTTCAATCGGTAAGACTTCAGGTGCCTTGTCTGTGGATTTTTGTTTCTGTTGTTGATGGTTCGTCTCTTCTGATTTAACTTCAGTTTCTGTTTTTGTATGAGTTTGCAGTTGAGCAGCCACGCGGGCAACTGCCGCGTCAATACGCGCTTGTTCAAACGGCTTCAGTATATAATCTGTCGCATTCAGTTCAAAGGCTTTTACCGCAAAGTTGTCATGTGCTGTCGCAAAGATAATATAAGGAGGCTGACGCATTTTCTTAATTTTTTCAGCTAAATCCAATCCGCTTTCATCCATCAGATGAATGTCTAAAAAGATGACATCATACGTATCGTATAATAATTTTTCTAAGGTTTCTGAGATTGTTTCAGCTTCTTCTATTTTGTCGAATTGACCATTTTGTGTCAGTAAGTAATTTAATTCATTACGTGCTAATGGCTCATCATCTACGATTAAAGTTTTCAAATCAATTGACCTCCTTTGTCACTTTGTGTGCGATATGGAATGGCACAACGGACTGTTGTTCCATCTTCATTAGAATTAATTTTCAACATAGACATTGGTCCATATAGACCCGATAATCTCAAATTCAAGTTTTCTAACGCACTGCCTGTACCGCCAGATTCAGAATGTACAATGGCTTTGCCGATATAAGGCATTTTGTTTTTAGGAATGCCCATACCATTATCTTTAACAGTGAGATATAAGTAATGTGCTTCGAGTTTTACTGTAACTTTGACATTGTTGTTAGAACGACGATTTCTAAACGCATGACGAATAGCGTTTTCGACCAAGACTTGGATGATAAACGGTGGTAAGAGTGCATGCTGTGCTGCTGGATCAATGTCAAAGTCGATGTTGAAGCGGTTAGGGAAGCGTGCTTGTTCTAATGAAAGATAAGCTTCAACTTGTTGTAATTCTTTATCAAGCGTAATGGTGTTATTGCGTGCACCTTGTAAGTTTGAACGGAAGAATTGGCTCAGTTGCAGTAATAAATTACGCGCTTTTTCACTATCAATTCTGACTAAAGCAGAAATTGTATTAATCGCATTAAAGAAGAAATGCGGATTAACTTGCGCTTGTAATGACTTGATTTCAGCGTCTTTTAATAACTTGCTTTGTGTTTCTGCTTGGCCAAGTTCCAGCTGACTTGAGAAAATATTGGCTAGACCTGTGGCTAATTGCTTTTCCACAAAGGTTAATCGATGTGCATCTGTAAAATACAGTTTTAACGTACCGACTACTTTGTCTTTAATATGAAGCGGAATCACTATGGCGGCTTCTAATGGACAATTCGGATGGTGACATCCGATTTCTTCACGTGAATGTGCTTCTTTGATTTTTCCACTTTGAATCACCGTTTTAGATAAATCTGTAATAATCGCTTTTTGCGGCACATGATGATCACTGCCTGCACCGACATGGGCTAAAATATCATGGCGATTGGTAATCGCAACCGCTTGGACTTGCATTAAATCCTTAATGATTTGTGCGGCTTTAAAAGCAGATGCTTCAGTCAAACCTTCTCTGAAGTAAGGTAAAGTTTCATTAGCCAGTTGTAAGACATCATGAGTTTGAACTCCACGCATTTGTTCTTCTTGTTTAATTGTAGAAATAATAATAGATAAGAAAATTGCGGTACCGATACTGTTCATTAAAGTCATTGGAATCGCAATGAAACTCACAAGCGACCAAGCATGACCAGAATGTTCAGCAAACAACAGAATACATGTCATTTGAATGACTTCTAATAACGCACCGACAATGACACCTAAGAAAATAGGAGGGTAGCGTCGTGCTTTTAAATAGTAACGGCCGACATAGCCTGACACAAGCGCAATTAAGATAGAAGATACGAAATATGTAAAAGCATTCGCACCACCGATATAAAATCGATAGATACCTGAGATAATCCCTACAACTAAAGCGACACCAGGTCCGCCGACGAGTCCTGAAACACCGATAGTCAACACACGTGTATTTGCGAGTGAAGTATCAGGAGCTAAATGAGTATAGAGTTGACCTGATAAAATTTGCGAATCTCTAATCACGACACCCGTTACGTTAGAGAGCAAAGCAAAGATGACAAACATAATCGCAAGCTGCCATTTCGCACGCCAAGTTTCTCGATGATGCATCAAATTCTTGAAATAATTGAAGTTCATCAAGAGGTAAGCGAGCAAAATAATCAAGCCGACACGTTCGAGTAAAAGCATAAATAAGTTGAGCATTGAAATCACCTGTAATGTTCGAATTTTGTGACAACATAACCATAATTAATTATATTCTATACTATTGATGTAAAGTAACACTTATATTTAAGCGAAATCGCATGTATTTATAGAATTTAAGTTGAAATTGTTGTAAGATATTTCATATATTGAAAATGATAGGTTTAGTTTATATTGCTATTGTAGCATAAGCTAAATCGCTATTTTTTTCGATTTTTTTGCAGGGGTATAGGAGGAATTAAATATGACAGCAACAAGACCGTTCAAAGGTGACAACAGATTGTTGTTAGGTATCATTCTTGGGGTCATCACATTCTGGCTGTTCGCACAGTCTGTATTGAATGTGGTACCGACACTTCAAGAATCCTTTAGTTCAAATGCAGGAACGATCAATATTGCGGTCAGCTTGACAGCGTTATTCTCTGGTTTGTTCGTTGTGGGGGCCGGAAGTATCGCAGATAAAATCGGGCGTGTCAAGATGACGTATATTGGATTAATCCTCAGTGTCGTGGGCTCACTGTTGATTATTGTTTCCAATTTATCAGCATTATTGATTATCGGTCGAATCATTCAAGGTTTTTCT
>NZ_KV837127.1:379-10178 GCF_001838465.1 Staphylococcus sp. HMSC061G12 | reverse complement strand
CAGCTTGTATTATGCCTGCTACTTTAGCCATTGTTAATGAATATTACCAAGGCAAAGATAGACAAAGAGCATTAAGTTATTGGTCAATCGGTTCATGGGGTGGTTCAGGTATTACGTCATACTTTGGCGGATTAATGGCCACATTCGTAGGTTGGCGTTGGATTTTTATCGTATCTATAATTGTCGCTATTTTAGCAATGATTTTGATACGTCACACACCTGAAACAAAAGCTTCAAGAGATAGTGATGTGCGTAGTCACAAATTTGACGTTGTAGGTTTAGTAGTTTTAGCGATTATGATGTTAAGTTTAAACGTGATTATTACACAAACATCTCACTTCGGATTCTTATCACCATTGATTTTAAGTTTAACTGTTGTGTTTATTGTCTCAGTTATTTTCTTCTTAATTTACGAGAAGAAATTACAGAACCCATTAATTGACTTTGGCTTATTTAAACACAAAGGTTACTCTGGTGCAGTGATTTCAAACTTCGCGTTGAACGCTGTAGCCGGAACTTTAATTGTCGCAAATACGTATTTCCAACAAGGACTCGGATTTACATCTAACCAATCAGGTATGATGAGTATCACATATCTTATCACAGTACTTGTGATGATTCGTGTCGGAGAAAAAATCATGCAGAAACTTGGGGCCAAACGTCCGATGTTATACGGATCGTTATTGAACGCAGCAGGGATGTTACTGATTGCTTTAACATTCTTGCCGACAGGTATTTATGTCGTATCTAGTGTCATCGGCTATCTGCTATTCGGTTTAGGACTAGGTATGTATGCGACACCATCAACAGACACAGCTGTAACAAGTGCACCAGACAATAAAGTCGGCACTGCATCAGGTATTTATAAAATGGCATCATCATTGGGTAACGCATTTGGTATTGCGATTTCAGGTACGATTTATGCCGTTGTATCTGAGAGTGTCAACTTGCAAGTAGGCGCAATGGCAGGTATCGGTTTTAATATCTTATTAGGCCTTATTGCGTTTGTTACAGTATTATTCTTAGTTCCAAAATCACAAGGCGAAACTTATTAATAAAAAATGTTCCACGCAAAAAAATAATAATGAGAAACGTATGACAACAGAATAGAAATGAAAAGAAGGAGCAGTACTTGTTGTTTAGTTTATGAGGGAAACTAAACAATGAGAACTGCTCTTTTTTATGTTCAAAAGTATTGAATTTTATAATTTAGGTCGATTTGATTTAAGTAAGATACAACTGTTGAAATAAAGCACACTGAGTATCAATGTCAGTAGACTGCCGAGACCTATCAGTAATACAACAGGTGGAAAGACACTAAAGGCAATAGACCAGCTGGCATCTTTTAATAACCATGAAGGCATGACCCAAGCACTATAAAGCAAGCCGATGATGATAAGTACGGTTAGACTTATTGATAATTTATTTAGCCAACTTGATTTGTTGTTTAAGTGTCTATGTTGTTTAAGGAGATAGCTGTTTCTTATGCAAGCTGCACATAACACAGTGAACATTAAAATAACCCACCATAAAGTAATAGTTAATAACACAAGATTATCCGCTGCTGTTTGATGCAGTGCTGTGAAGTTTTGATAATGTTCAATTTGGTAGAGTAATGTTTGTGCTAAATCAGGTAAACCAGGCGCGTTCAAATTTGCTAAAAGGATGACCGCATTTTGATACTTGGTATCTAAAATAATCATTGATGAATAATTAGGTAATGTACCAGGATGTAAGACTTGATTTGAGTACTGATCAATAAACCAGCCAGCGCCATAGCCATTCATATGTGATTTGTCAGGCACATCTGTCAACAGTGTGTGTGATTGTTTAATGAGTGCTTGATTTGAAGCGGATGGTTGTAAGTTCATTTTCACAAAAGGAATCAAATCAGTCGTACTGCTGATTAAGTAAGCGGCAGGTGTATCACCACGGAAATAATCAGGGTCATTTGCTTTAACATCTCTTCCTTCTAATACATAACCTTGGGCTTTTGCGGCTTGCTGCTTATCTGTTTTAAAGAAAGCATGATCCATGTGAAGCGGTTTAAGAAAATGCTTATGCATATAATCTTCATATGAAGTGTTTGTCACTTCTTGTATAACTAAGCCTAAGATATTGTAATTCATATTAGCATAGTTAAAAACATCGCCAGGTTTACTTCTTAAAGCCTCATGATTCAGACTTTCTACACGTCCCTTTAAGTTATCTTTCTTTGTTGGCACTTCACCTTCTTGATCTGGTGACATTTGATCATCAATACCGCTGGTTTGAGCGAGTAACATCTTTAAAGTGATATCTTGTTCATGTCCTTGATAGGTTAAATGAAGCCAAGGTAAATAATCTGAGACAGGCGCCTCTAATTTAACTTTGCCTTGCTTAGCAAGTTCTAAAATAGCTAAGCCTGTGAAAGCTTTTGTATTAGATGCGATTTCATAACGTGTCTGCGCATCAGCTAATGTATGTTGTTTGAGATTGGCATATCCATAGCCTTTATTTAAAGCGACTTCGTTACGTTTAATGAGCGCAACACTTAATCCAGGTATGTGATCTTCCTGCATGGTTTTTTCAATACGATGATCGACCAATTGATTTAATGTCTGGTGTTTAAAATGTTTTACTGAATACTTTGTATAAGAAAATACCAAGCTATAACTTATACTTAAAAATAAAACAGAGGTAATAACTAAAAGTAATATGTAAGAGTAAATGGATTTTGTTTTCACAATGTGTGTGCTCCTGTAAGTTTAGTTTTTATTATTATAGCACGGGGTTTGATTCATGTGAGAGGTGAGAAATATTTGTGAACAGTTTATAAAAATGTAGGTAAAATGTGAAAGTTCTATGTAATTTAAATAAATTGACTGTACTTTTCTAAAGAATAGGAGTATGTTTTTTCCATTCAAAACATGAAGAGTCTAGAGGTCCTTAGATATGAATATAAAACAAATAAAACACATATTGATCGGAACACCTAAACGTAACAGGGAGTTATCGAGTGAAAAAATAAGTAAAGTCAAAGCTTTAGCTATCTTATCTTCAGATGCGTTATCATCTGTTGCCTATGGTCCAGAACAGATTTTATTAACATTGACTGCACTTAGTGTTTTAGCGACATGGTATACCTTACCGATAACCGCAGGTATTTTAGTCTTATTAGTTGCTTTAGTTTTGTCTTATAGACAAGTGATATATGCATACCCTCATGGGAGGCGGCGCATATACTGTCACGAAATATAATTTAGGAGAAAAGTTATCATTGTTGGCTGGCGGTGCACTGTTAGTAGATTATACATTAACGGTCGCAGTTAGTATTTCTTCAGGAGCAGATGCTTTTATCGCTGCGTTTCCTGCTTTATATCACCATAAAGTATTGATAGCTTGTCTGCTTGTCATCATTATTTTGATTTTGAATTTAAGAGGGGTGACAGACTCTGCGACAGTATTGTCATTTCCAGTTTACTTATTCATTTTCGGAATGTTGATATTGATTGGGTATGGTGCATTTAAAGTAGTGACTGGTCAAACGACACCAGAAGTTCATGCGTCTATTGGTACAGCAGTACCTGGAGTAACGTTATTTTTATTACTACGTGCTTTTTCTTCAGGGGCATCGTCATTAACTGGTATTGAAGCAATATCGAATGCGGTGATGGATTTTAAAGATCCGGCACCTAAAAACGCCGTCAAAACGTTGATTGCGATGGGAACTATCCTGGCGTTGATGTTAGTAGGTATTGTTGGTTTATCGTATTGGTATGGCATTGTACCGAAACTTCAAACTACAGTACTTTCACAACTTGCGGCACATGTATTCGGACAAAATGTTGCCTTTTACTTTATTCAAGCATCTACAGTATGTATTTTGATTTTAGCTGCGAATACAGGGTTCACCGCATTTCCATTGCTTGCGGCGAATATGGCACAAGATAAATACATGCCACATATGTTTACAGTCAGAGGTGATCGTTTAGGTTACTCAAACTCTATGATTATCCTAGGCGGTGTTGCGATTGTATTGATTATGTTATTTAAAGGACGTACCGACAGTTTAATTCCTTTATATGCGACAGGTGTCTTCATTCCATTTACACTTGCGCAATACGGTATGGTCGTAAAGTGGGTTAAAGAACGTCCGAAAGGTTGGTTCTTTAAATTAATCGCTAACGCAATCGGCGGTACTATCACACTCGTAGTCTTTATGATTTTTCTGATTACAAAGTTCTCACAAGTATGGCCGATATTAATTTTCTTGCCTTTAGTTGTAATGGGATTATTACGTATTCGTACGCATTATCACAATATTGCTGAAGAGTTGCGAACAGACAATTTCTTTAAAGCGATGCGTCATGTTGATAAAAATTTAGCCTTGATACCAGTCAGTTCGGTATCTTCTATCGTAGATAAATCTATTGCCTACGCCAAAATGACATCTGATCACATTATTGCGGTTCATGTATCGTTTGATGAACATCAAGATCAAAAGATGCTAGAGAAATGGCAAGCACGTTATCCCAATATTCGTTTGGTCATGTTACATTCGCAATATCGCAGTGTAGTTAAACCCTTAGCACGCTTTATTGATAAAATTCGAAGCAAAGCTGAAAATGATCGCTTTGTGATTACAGTTATTGTCCCTCAGTTTATTACGAATAAAACATGGCAGAACTTACTGCATAACCAAACAGGTATTTTATTAAGATGGACATTGTTTTATCAAAAAAATTGTATCTTAGCCATGATTCCTTTGAAATTGAAAAAATAAGTTGTTGGGCGCATGGTATATAAAGAGGGAAGCGACTATAAAACGAAAGCCAAGAACACTGACGTTCTTGGCTTTTTTGAGCTTTATTCTTTTGTTTCACGCATTTTTGCGACATTCGCATGTGCGTTGTGTTTATATTTCTGATAGAAAATAATGACGATAATAAACCAAATCGGTGATACAAATAGTGCATTTCTTGTTTCTTCTGTAAAGAATAATAGTACATAGGCAAACAAGAAGAAGAGTAACACAACGATACCAGCATATGGACCACCTGGTAATTTAAAGTCGTTCGTTTTATGTTCCTGCTTGTTTTTAAAGGCATAAATAATGTATGAAATGATGATCAATGTCCAAACAAATAAGTAAAGTACGGTTGATAGTGTTGTGACATAAATAAATAATTGTACTGCATTAGGGAAGACATAGTTCAATAATGCTGCGAACAGTAATAAAATTGATGAAATCAACATTGAAATATGCGGTACACCACGGTGATTGACTTTACCTAATGCTTTAGGACCTAAGCCTTGTTCAGCTAAACCGAATAAAATACGGCTGTTTGAATAAATACCACTGTTAGTAGCTGACGCTGCAGCTGTAATAACTACAAAGTTCACAAGACTTGCGGCGAATGGAATACCAATCAAACCGAATACTTTAACGAATGGACTTGAGTTTTCACTTAAAGTATTCCAAGGAACTACAGATGTGATAATGATTAATGAACCGACATAGAATAATAAGATACGAATCGGTACATTATTAATGGCTTTTGGAATTGTATTAGCACGATCTTTCGTTTCACCGGCAGTTACACCGATCAATTCTATACCAATAAATGAATAGATTGCCATTTGGAAAGCCATTAAGAAGCCGAAAGCACCATTAGGGAATAATCCACCATGACTGACTAAGTTTGAAAAGCTTGCTGTACCATGTTCAGTTTTTACTGACATAAAAATTAATACTAGTCCTACTACAATCAATGCGATGATAGTTATAATCTTAATTAAAGCAAACCAGAATTCTAGTTCACCAAACAACTTTGCGCCTAACAAGTTGAATGAAATTAAGATTAATACCACGAACAGCACTGAAATCCAGTTAGGAACATTTGGCAGCCAATATGAAATATATTGACCGATAGCTGTTAAGTCAGACATGCTTGATGCAATCCAACAAAACCAGTAGGTCCATCCAATCACAAAACCGCCGAATGGTCCTAGATATTCATTAGCAATATCTACAAATGAATTAAAACGTGTGTTGCTTAAAAGTAACTCGCCCAGTCCGCGCATAAACGCAAATAAAAACATCCCAATGATGATATAAGCGATGAAAATACTCGGACCTGTTAATTTAATCGTTTGGCCAGATCCTAAAAAGAGACCTGTACCAATTGCCCCACCAATCGCGATTAACTGTATATGCCTATTGCTGAGGTCTTTTTGTAATTTCTGTCCCAAAATTTTTGCACCCTTTCGGATTTGTATATGACAAAGGGGTTGACGTTAAATGATGTTAATAATGATATAAAAAATTTCAGGACATTGCAATTGTTAATGTATAAATATAAAAAACTTTTATGAAGTACATAATTTAAAACTATCAAAAATTTTGTTATTTTTTAGCTGGTTTGGGTAAGCATTTTCTATAAATTTTCTGTGGCTTCTGTCGCATGATATAAACAAAGACGACCGGCTGAGTCATAGCTTTGACGCATTTTATCTTTTGGGATTTGAATCACTTGATAACGTGAAGGGATCAAAGCCGGAACATAGAGTTTACGACCAAATTGTGCCCATAATGGATCGATATAAAAATAGTTGTTTTGATCATATCCGATTAATAAGGTGATATGAATGTTTGAGACCCATTCTTTACGTGTGTCATCGACTCTGAACGTTCGACGTTGCGGTTTTTGGCCCAGTACTGTGTGATAAATCAACACAGGTTGACCTGCATCGATAATACGTTCAAGTTCAGCTAAAGATTTGCCAGTACCATCTTTAATACGTGTGTCATATTGTTTCAAGTAGGGAACAAATGCATTTGGGAAAATCGTTTGATGTGCACCCGGTTTAATCATTAAGAAATGACCGACGTAGCCTTTATTCGGATTGCTTGGATGTGTCGGCCAACGCTTCATTAAAGAAATAGGGTGGACAAATATATGATTATAATCCAGCAGCATAGATGCGGCAGTGCCTTCACAGCCCATGACCATAGGAATTGGAGAGAGCTGACTTTTTGGTTTAACATTTAGTATTTTCTTCATTTTTGATAACTCCCCATCGTTCATCATTACTCTTATTATAAAAGTTGTACATGACTGAGTATATTACTTTGTCTCAGAAAATATAAAAAAGAGCGAGACTGTTGTCTCACTCTCATTCATGTTATTTAACTTGAATTAATTTGTGTAACCAAACGTTTAAGACGATGACTAACACACTAGTGATTAAGATAATCACAATAAATGGACCAACGCTTGTACCACCTTGAATACCAACTAATGGTGCGATAATACCGCCGATGATAAATTGGAATAAACCAAGTAAACTTGAAGCATTACCGCTTCCCCCAGAACGTTCTTCAATCGCTAAAGAGAAACCAAGCGGTCCAATACCTGTTACCGGCCACACCATAATAAAGAAAGAAGCTAATAATAACGGTAATGGTAAATGGAAACCTGTTGTGATGACCACAAGGATCACACCAAATACTTGAATACCTGTTAAGATATGCAGCAATTTCTCTCTTTCAATATACTTCACCGCAAATGCGGTAATTTGACTCATCGCAATTAATCCAATACCAATTACCGCATACATCCAACCGAATGCTTGAGGTGACATATGGTAAATTTTTTGTGTGATGAAAGGTGAAGCGGCTGCGAAACTGAAAAGCATCACGTAAGTAAAGCCTTGCATCAACATTGGAATGACAAAACGCGCTTTGCTTAATAAGTGACCGAAGTCTTTAAAAATTGCGCCGAAATTTAAGCGTACATTTGCCGTATCACGTGTTTCTTCCATCTTAATAAATGCGATTGAGAAAATCACTAATGAAATCAGTGTTAATGCCGCAAAAATCATTTTCCATGATGTAAATGCTAAGGTATAACCGCCGATTAATGGTGCAATAATCGTAATAATACCATTAACAACAAGCAAAGTTGCGATCATTTGCGTTAAGCTTGCACCTTCATATTGGTCACTGACAGTTGCTCTTGCGATTACAATTGCGCCGCCTCCAAGTAACCCTTGAATAAAACGTAAGACTAAGAAGACATTAATAGATGACACAAAGACACAAGCTAAAGAGACAACCGCAATACCGATTAAAATCGATAACACTGTTTTCTTACGTCCATAAACGTCAGAGAGTGGACCGAAAACAAATTGTCCTAGTGCCATACCGATCATGACAAAGGATAAAGTAAGTTGTGATGTTGAAGTAGAAACACCGAAATCATCCCGCACTTGAGGAAGGGCAGGGTTATACATGTCTACCAACATCGGACCGAAAGCGGTCATAGCTCCTAAAACTATAATCATAATAATAGGGAGCCGTGATTGTTCAGTTTTGACCATTTGAGATAACTCCTATTCTGTTAATCAATTATTATGGTTAATTGTAACGTAAATCAGCGGCTTGTGTGTATATTTTTTTAAGTGCGACAGAAAATAAGTGAAATGAAGAATTTAGAAGTGCTATAATAACGTTGAATTATCGATTTTTAGAAGAAAAGTGATGGTGCACGATAGATGAAGTTAACACAAACACATTTTGAAATTATCAAATTTATTATAGTAGGCGGTATTAATACCTTCAATTATTACATTGTATATTTATTATTGTTGAAAGTGATAGGTATCAATTATCTTGTCAGCCATATTACAGGTTTTGTAGTCAGTTTCATTATTTCGTACTATTTGAATTGTTATTTTGTGTATAAAGTCAAACCGACATGGCGCAAATTTATTCAATTTCCTCTAACGCAAGTTGTAAATATGGGCATGCAGACGGTGTTGCTCTATGTCTTTGTACAATGGTTTCACATTTCATCAGTGATTGCACCTTTTGCAGGATTAATCATTACCATTCCTGTAACATTTGTATTATCTAAATACATATTAAGAGACTAATACGAAGCAAGATAAGATTCTTTTTAATAAAGGGCTTATCTTGTTTTTTTAGTCTCAACTCAAGGTTTCGTTTTAATTAATATTTAGGTTAGGCTAACTAAAAAATTAGCACAAGAAATTAAAAAATAATTAAAAATAAAAAAATTGAAAGTGGTTAAGAAATACCGCATACTAAAATTGAATTAAAGAAAAGGTGGGACATTCCATGTCGCAAACACTTAATTTACAACGCGCACAAAAAGGTGCGTATTTAAGTCTAGTAACCTATATTGTACTATCTATTGTTAAATATGTTGTAGGTACGTTGTATCATTCTGCGGCAGTCAGAGCCGATGCATTAAACAATATGACTGATATTTTAGTTTCAATTGCGGTTATTGTCGGTTTGAAAATTTCAATCAAACCTGCTGATCGTAATCATCCTTATGGTCATTTAAAATCAGAAAACATTGCTTCATTACTTGTTTCGTTCATTATTATGTTCGTCGGGGTTCAAGTTATGATGCAAAACTTCCCGCGTTTGTTTTTAAATGATTATCATACACCGACACCGATTACGATTATTGTCAGTATTGTCAGTGGGTTTGTCATGCTTGGTGTGTCTTACTATAATTTCCGTTTAGCAAAACAAACCAAAAGCCGTTCACTCCATTCTTCGGCGGTAGACAACATGTCTGACAGTATTGTCAGTTTAGGAACTGGTATCGGCTTGATATTTACACAATTCGGTTTGCCGATTGTCGATATTATTCTCGCAACGATTTTAGGTGCGTTAATCGTTTATACAGGCTTTTCTATTTTCAGAGAAGCAATCTTCACATTAAGTGATGGATTTAATGAACGTGACTTAGAAAATTATCGTCAAGATGTGTTAGAAGTG
>NZ_KV837127.1:0-279 GCF_001838465.1 Staphylococcus sp. HMSC061G12 | reverse complement strand
AGATGTGTTAGAAGTGTCAGATGTCATTGCAGTCAACAGTATTAAAGGACGTTATCACGGCAGCAGTGTATTCGTGGATGTGACCATTGCGGTAGAACCAGACTTAACATTACAAGAAGCGCATGCTATTTGTGACCGAGTTGAAACACATATGCATAGTAAAGGTGTATCTTCGGTTTACGTACATCCAGAACCATATCATCCTGAAGAAGAATCTCATGAAGTGCATCATTCATAAATAGGGTAAGGGGTCGGGACATAAATGTTCTGACTTCTAAT
>NZ_KV837126.1:0-570 GCF_001838465.1 Staphylococcus sp. HMSC061G12 | reverse complement strand
TTAAAATACAACTTATATTTATTATCTATCTCCTTTAATTTCAGTAGTTAACATCATTAATATTCACTTTTTTATTATAGACGAAAACCTCAAGATTTTGTATATTTAAAATTTTATATCCATCAATGAACTCAAGGTATTTATTATCTATATTTTTCACACTCAGTGCTTTTTATAAGAAAAATTCATATGTTCCACCTATTATCATAAGATAAATTGCATTTAGTTCTTTTTATATTGCAAAACATTTTCATTTCCTATTTGAAAAGTAAAAAGGCCTGTAGGTGATATTAAACATCATTCTACAGACCTTTATAAAATCTATATCATCTATTACAAATATCTTAATGACTTACATATTAATTGTCATTATTTTTTTTACGTCTTCCAAATAACAATAAACTTCCAAGTACTGCAAATAAAGAACCAAATAAAGTCGCATTACTTTGATCTGTTTGTTGTCCTGTTTCTGGTAATTCTTTTTTAGCAGGAACAGAATTACCTTTTGAATTTTTAGGCGATTTAGTAATTGCACTATTATCCGCTTGTTTTTTTGTTGTGACTGATACT
>NZ_KV837125.1:0-290 GCF_001838465.1 Staphylococcus sp. HMSC061G12 | reverse complement strand
AAAGTATAAAGGGAAAAATTCTTTATTTTACTTTGGAAAATTAATACATTCTCCCAAGCGATGTAAACCTTGCGGACACGAAAATACGAACTTTTCTATAATCAAAAATGGTTTAAAAAATCATGTCTTCCGATACCTAAGGTATCGGAGAAGCTAGCTTATTTAATATTGGAAAAACAGCGTTTCCACTGTAAAAAGTGCTGCAGTTCTTTCACTGCTGAAACACCTGTCGTTGAGCGGAATTGCTATTTTTCTCAAAACACACGATTAGCTGTGCTGAATAAGTCGAT
>NZ_KV837124.1:0-451 GCF_001838465.1 Staphylococcus sp. HMSC061G12 | reverse complement strand
GTAGTTTTTGCTAAAAGTACCAAAATGAGGAACTTTATCAAAGAATCCATAACCTAAGTACCATCGGTACGCTACATTAGTGTGAATTTCTTTTATAGTTTGTCTCATAGATTTAATGCCGAATAATTTTTGAATCAGAAGGATTTTTACTAAAATTACAGGGTCAATAGAGGGTCTGCCATTATCTAAGCAATATTTATCTTTCACTAAATCATAAACAAAGTTAAGATCTAATACTTTTTCAACTTTACGTAACAAGTGATCATCAGGAACTAATTGAGATATTGAAATCATTTCAAGTTGTTCTCTGTTATTAGAAGATTTATTTAGCATACTATCACCTCATTATCTTATTACTATCATTATACAAGAAATGGGGAAAAGGTTATTATGTAAAATGTTAAAAAATAAAAAATGCCGACAAGTCCGTAGGACTTTGTCGACAGTCTGA
>NZ_KV837123.1:0-869 GCF_001838465.1 Staphylococcus sp. HMSC061G12 | reverse complement strand
CCCCCCATCGCTTAAAACGATAAATGGTGGTACAGGAATATCAACCTGTTATCCATCGTCTACGCCTGTCGGCCTCGACTTAGGACCCGACTAACCCAGAGCGGACGAGCCTTCCTCTGGAAACCTTAGTCAATCGGTGGATGGGATTCTCACCCATCTTTCGCTACTCACACCGGCATTCTCACTTCTAAGCGCTCCACATGTCCTTGCGATCATGCTTCGACGCACTTAGAACGCTCTCCTACCATTGTCCTACGGACAATCCACAGCTTCGGTAATATGTTTAGCCCCGGTACATTTTCGGCGCAGTGTCACTCGACTAGTGAGCTATTACGCACTCTTTAAATGATGGCTGCTTCTAAGCCAACATCCTAGTTGTCTGGGCAATACCACATCCTTTGCCACTTAACATATATTTTGGGACCTTAGCTGGTGGTCTGGGCTGTTTCCCTTTCGAACATGGACCTTATCACCCACGTTCTGACTCCCAAGTTAAATTGATTGGCATTCGGAGTTTGTCTGAATTCGGTAACCCGAGAGGGGCCCCTCGTCCAAACAGTGCTCTACCTCCAACAATCATCACTTGAGGCTAGCCCTAAAGCTATTTCGGAGAGAACCAGCTATCTCCAGGTTCGATTGGAATTTCTCCGCTACCCTCAGTTCATCCGCTCACTTTTCAACGTAAGTCGGTTCGGTCCTCCATTCAGTGTTACCTGAACTTCAACCTGACCAAGGGTAGATCACCTGGTTTCGGGTCTACGACCAAATACTCAACGCCCTGTTCAGACTCGCTTTCGCTGCGGCTCCGCATTTGCTGCTTAACCTTGCATCAGATCGTAACTCGCCGGTTCATTCTACAAAAGGCACGC
>NZ_KV837122.1:0-3739 GCF_001838465.1 Staphylococcus sp. HMSC061G12 | reverse complement strand
AGACATAGGCGCATTATCTCCTTAATTATTGGTGATAGGATACTTCTAATTATAAAGATAATTGCGCTTTTTTTGTATCAAAAATAGGACTAGTGATTATCACCAGTCCTAAATAGTATAGAGCCCTTTTTCTTCCATTAAAAATTCATTTGAATGAACTAAGTAAATATCAAAAATTAACAACATAATCTAAATTCTAAGGTAAAACAATATATGTTCATGCTAATCTTTATATAATTATCTATTAATATTCTATGTTAGGTGCCTTATTTACATGAGCTTGATAACGTTTTAATCCCAAAAAGGCAACAATAACAACTATTGAAATTGTTAATAATTTGTTCATAAGAAACCTCCTATATATCAATCTATGATATAAATTATTTGCTACTCATATAATAATTTAATTCTAAGTCTTTTGATGTTTGTTGGCGTGTTTTTCTCATCAGTTCGATATCCTCAATTAACGATCTACCGTATGACGGAATCATTTTTTTAATAATCGGCATCCATTGTTCTTCATAT
The DNA here is from genome assembly GCF_001838465.1 of Staphylococcus sp. HMSC061G12. Taxonomy (NCBI): domain Bacteria; kingdom Bacillati; phylum Bacillota; class Bacilli; order Caryophanales; family Staphylococcaceae; genus Staphylococcus; species Staphylococcus sp. HMSC061G12. Next base: position 3,214 of record NZ_KV837122.1, on the reverse strand, counting down.
TCTGGGAAATTCTTTTCGATCACTTCTAATGCTACAGATACTGAAGTTGAAGCACCAGGAGATTCACCTAATAAAGCGATAACTGAATGGTCTGCAGAGTTAACTACTTCAGTGCCAAATTGAATAAATCCTTTTCCATACTCTGGAGTATCTTTAATAACCTGAACACGTTTACCAGCAGTATATAATTGCCAATCTTCATCACGAGCTTCCGGATAGAATGTACGTAAATGATTCATACAACCTTCTTTAGTCATTAAAATTTGATCAAATGAATATTTAATTAATGGTAAGTTTTTAACCGCTGAAGCTAACAATGTCATAATATTGTATGGCTTGACTGATTTAAATAAATCTAAGTTAGAACCATTTTTTAAAAACTTAGGTCCTACACTAGCAAACGGACCAAACAATAGTGTGCGTTCTCCATCAATATAACGTGTATCCAAGTGAGGTACAGTCATAGGAGGTGTGCCTGGCGGTTCTTTACCGTAAACTTTGGCATCATGCTTTTCAATAACAGAAGGATTTGTACAGATTAAAAACTGTCCTGTAATAGGGAAGCCACCTAAGTTTTTACTTTCAGGAATGCCTGTCTTTTGTAATAGTGGAATTGCACCACCACCTGCACCAATAAATACGTAATCTGCAAGTTCTGTTTTAATATTTCCGCTATTACGTTGACGTACTTTAACTTCCCATTTACCATCTTTACGATGATTAAAATCAATAACTTCATGATTGTATTGGACATTTGCATTTGGATGTTCCTCAATACTCTTAGCCATTTTACGAGTAAGTTCTCCGAAATTGACATCTGTTCCTTCATCAATTTTACTTGCAGCCATAATGTCACTAGCACTATGCCCTTGCATCATTAATGGAATCCATTTTCTCATTTCTTCAATATTTTCGGTATATTCAATGTTGTCAAACATTGGAGCATCTTTCATAGCATGATAACGATCTTTTAAGAATTGAACGTTATTTTTTCCTCGCACGAAACTAATATGAGGTAGTGGTTTGATAAACTCTTTTGGATTAGAGATATTATTACTCTTTACTAAATAGCTCCAAAATTGTTTTGAAATTTCAAATTGCTCATTAATCTCTTTTGCTTTCTCAATATCAATCGAACCATCAGGTTGTCTCACAGTATAGTTTAATTCACATAATGCTGCGTGACCTGTTCCTGCATTATGACGCTCGTTTGAGCTTTCAATCCCAGGTCGATCTAGGCGCTCATAAAGTTTTATTTTCCAATTTGGTTCTAATTCTTTAAGCATAGAACTAAAAGTAGTACTTAAAACACCAGCGCCAATGACAACAACTGTTTTTGACTCTTTATTATTCATAATTGACTCCCTTTCTTATTTGAGTACAGAAAACATTGTAATACAAAAACCATATTAATGAAAATACTAATTTTCAATATAAATCATTCATTTATGGAATATAAGCCTAAAATTATCATAGTGTCATAATACCTCAAGTTATAAAAATACTAAGAATAAATGTCCAAATACACACAAATATAAGGAGGCCTATACTAAAACGCATAGTCATTTTCATCAAGCGTGATTCCTTCCCCACTTCATTAACTGCTGCGGTAGCAATGGCAATGGATTGTGGCGATACAATTTTAGCTGTCACACCACCAGCAACATTAGCGGCCACCAATAAAGAAGCTTTAATATCAATCTGAGTCGCAACTGATGCTTGGATAGGTGCAAAGAGAACATTATTATTTACAACAGATCCTGTCATAAATACACCAATCCATCCTAATATCGGAGATAACAACGGGAAAATAGAACCAGACTTAGAAATACCCTGTCCCATTGCACTACTTAAACCACCGTAAGTTGTCACCTTAGATACTGCTAAAATAAAACAAATTGTAAGTACAGAAATCCATAACTCTTTAAATGTAACACCTAATAATTTACCAGCACTTTTAAAATTCATGTTTTTAGCAATGATAATTGTTAAAATTACTGTAATCAAAATGGCTGTACCAGTTTGTGCAATAAAGTTAAATGTCAAAATATTAGGTGTATGAGTAACATCATTCATCGTACCAGGAACATTAAATTTAACAACCAATGAACTGAATAAGCCATCTTTTTCAAATAGCTTTTTGAAGAATGATGAACTCCAAATAAGAACAACAAAAGTTAGAATAATGAATGGGCTCCACGCATAAACAATATCTTTCAATGAATGTTTAGTTACAGATGGAGTATTTTCATCTTTATGTAATCTAAAGATGTTTTTAGGTTGGATTTTTTTAGATACTAGCGCTAACACTATCATGCTTACTAAACCAGGAATAATATCTGCAAGTGCTGATACATCTAAACTTGTAATAACAAGTTGCAAGAATGTATAAGTAAAAGAAACTATTAAAGTAAGTAACCAAGTTTCTTTTACACCTTTAAATCCATCAATCATAAACATTAATAGAAATGGTATAAAAAAACTAATAAAATCAAGCGTTAAATTACCAATCAATGCTACTTCCGTTGAAGTAACATTTCCAGATAAACTTAACGTATCAATAATTGATATTGGTATTCCAACTGCTCCGTAGGCACCTGCAGCAGCATTAGCCACCAAACAATACATAGCTGCCTCTAATGGCTTGAATCCCAGTTGAGTAAGTAATACAGCACATATCGCAATGGGTACACCAAAACCAGCTGCTCCTTCTAAAAATGCATTAAATACAAAACCAATAAGCAGTAATTGAATACGTTGATCTTGTGAAATACTTGAAATACTATCTTGGACAATATCAAACTGTCCACTCTCAGTTGAAATTTTATATAACCATACAGCCATAATAATAATAAAACCAATAGGAATAACTCCTTGGTAAAAACCTTCCAGTACAGCACCGCCAGCAATACTTATTGGAAGTTTAAAAACAACTAAAGCAACTATTATTGTCACTATTAAAGTTGATAATGCTGCATAAACACCTTTCATTTTAAATACTATTAAAAATAATAGAAATAAAATGATAGGTACAGCAGCAACAATTGATGATAAAAGCAAATTATTAAATGGATCAAATGAATGTACTAACATTGAACCCCTCATTTCTCAATAAATAATTATTCATACATTTTGATTTATAAATAACTTCAAATAAACAAAAATCATCTGAACCCAAATTTAAAATACAACTTATATTTATTATCTATCTCCT
>NZ_KV837121.1:0-360 GCF_001838465.1 Staphylococcus sp. HMSC061G12 | reverse complement strand
AAAACTGGATAAAGTGGTCTTTTCAATTTGTAATTGGGGAGATAGCTTTCTAGATAAAGTAAGAAGAGATACATAGCTGTTGACATAAAAAATGACTTATCGGAAGTTACCTATTATCATATATTCGAAGATGATATAATATATAAGTCGCCTATCTCTCAGGCGTCAATTTAGACGCAGAGAGGAGGTGCATATCAAATGGTCGAAGCTCTTGTACACATCACGACCACAGTCATCAGTGGTTGTATTGTTGCGTTATTTACGCATTGGCTACGTACACGTAACAATAAGAAAAAATAGGCGATATTAAGCCAACATCTAAAAACCCCCTCACTACTCGCAATAGTGAGGGGATTGGTG
>NZ_KV837120.1:0-350 GCF_001838465.1 Staphylococcus sp. HMSC061G12 | reverse complement strand
TTTAAATTCGTCATTTAAAAAGAACGATAAGGGGCTGGAACATAAATCCAATCTCAAAAAAACCCAAGGAGAATCTTTAATGATTTTTCTTGGGTTTTTATATAAAATACTCATACTATTTCAAAAAATAAAGTCCTCACGTATATTAAAGAATTACCAAAAACCCAATCATTGAAGGAACTTTATGTATAAAATATATAACATGTCTCAACTATCATCACCATTAACGACTGACTTTACCTCCCTTAAAGATGATACAGCATTAATTGTTAATGAAATTGTAGAACAGTTACTCGAATAATTGATAAAGCTGTTTTTGAAAAATATAGAAATCAATAGCGTTGCTCCTA
>NZ_KV837119.1:0-852 GCF_001838465.1 Staphylococcus sp. HMSC061G12 | reverse complement strand
GAGTAGTTTGTTTAGAAGATTTAGACGTATTCATCGAGATATTCACAGAATTAGAAGAGGAAAATGCACTATAACTTAAGCCGACATTCTTCTACAAGTTTAGGGTTTGTTAAGGGTTCTCCTAATTGATCAATAATTTTCTCGGCATAAATGCATACTCTATTTCTTTTTCTCAACTTTAAATATATCCATCCTTTTCCAAAGCATTTATAACTGCTGGAGCTATTATACCTTTGTCATATATCGAGAAAAAATTAGCATCAGTAATTTCATTGTTAATTTTATAATCAAAAGTTTCAGCAGAGAACAGAAAGCAATTTAATACCACACTCTCTTTAGTGTTAGGACATGCCGGTCCTTCTACCAATTTATAAAATGATATTTCACTTTTTTCAATACTTAAAGAAAGTTCTTCTCTTAATTCTCTTATTAATACTTCATCAAAATTTTCTTTGTCTTCGATTTTCCCTCCTGGTAGATAATATTTATTATTATCATAAGTTCTCAATAAAAAAATACTTTTCCTTAAAATATTTACTAAACATGCACAATTATAAGTCGCCAAGTAAATCCCTCACTTTTAAGATGATTAGTTGCTAGCTCCAAGCCTAGTTGATTACGTTATTATGGCGTAACTTCACCTAGATTAAAAGATTATATGTGCTTGAATGTCATTTTTCTACTGTACAAAGCCTTAGTTTGTTTAAATGCTGATTTAGCATAATATACATCACAATTTAAACTACTTTTTTCTGTGTAATTGATTGTTCGACTTGCCGATTTGGTATTATCTAATTTAGTTGTTGTCATTACTATCATCTCTTTTATTTGTTTTAGTTAAAACATCTGTTA
>NZ_KV837118.1:0-543 GCF_001838465.1 Staphylococcus sp. HMSC061G12 | reverse complement strand
TTAGCTATATTTTTCTAACTTTGCAACAGAACCCTTAATTTCATAGAACGGCGAAATTAATACATGTTAGTCAGCTAATTGAATACTTACATTATAAGAGAGTAGTTAACTTTATTTTTAATTTGCACCAGAACTTTTTAATGTATTATTTCATCCTTGAATAAATCACCCCATTCACATATTGCATAAACCACCTTATCTAGCTTGTAGCCTATAGATGTCAGCTTATACTCCACTTTTGGGGGAACTACAGAATAAGTATGTCTTTCAATAATTTGGTCCTCTTCTAATTCTCTAAGTTGTCTTATTAGCATCCTTTGATTGACATGCGGCAACTTTTTTTGTAGCTCACTTAATCTCAATACTTTGTCTTGAAGTAAATGAAAAATTATAGGGATCTTCCACTTTCCTCCGATAACACATAAAGCTAAATCTTTAGAAGTGAAAAATTCTTTTCCTTTATAATACAATTTTCATCCTTCTTTCTTCTATATATTAGAATTTACATTGTTAATGCGGAAGATTATATAATCTTCCGCATTA
>NZ_KV837117.1:0-2666 GCF_001838465.1 Staphylococcus sp. HMSC061G12 | reverse complement strand
ATTATACTATAAATTCAACTTTGCAACAGAACCAAAAAAGAACCCTATAGGTATAGGATTCTCGATACACGATTTTATCCAATTTCATGTATTCATTTAGAATTTAATAATCGGAGACCATTTAATATTACGACTAATGTACTTCCTTCATGAACGATCACACTAATGGCTATATCCGTTAATCCTACTAAGCTCACGATAATTAGAAAAGCTACAACTGCCATTGAAAAAATAATATTCTGCCAAATTAAACGATTCATTTTCGTAGAAATTTTATGAGACTGTGTTAATTTCGTTAAGTTATTTTGCATTAATACTAAGTCAGAAACCTCTACTGCCACATCAGTTCCATCTCCCATGGCTATTCCTACATCTGCATTGACAAGAGCTGGAGCATCATTTACACCATCTCCTACCATTGCGGTCACACCATATTTTTCTTTTTGTTTGTCAATAATTTTAGATTTTTCATCTGGCATGACATTGGCAATCACTTCGTCTATACCTAGCTTGCTTGCGACTGCTTTTCCTGTCATTTCCGAATCACCTGTAATTAACGTAGTATGAATACCTTGTTTATTGAAGTACTCAATAGTTTCTTTAGCATATTTACTTGGTACATCCATAAGTGCAATAAGGCCTATAACTTCTTCATCTACTGCTAGATATACGACAGTTTTCCCTTCAGATGCCCATTGATTATTTAATCGAACATATTCATCTGAGACGTCGTCAAAAGAAGTTGGTTTACCTATACGATATTTTCGACCATTATAGTCTCCGGACAATCCTTTTCCAATCTGATTTTCTACTTCAATAGAAAGTTGGTTTTTTGGTTCAAATTTTCTTAAAATAGCATCCGCTAAAGGATGATTGGAATTTTTCTCAAGAGCTACTACAATATCAATTATTTCTTCTTCATCCATAGAATCAGTAAAATAATGATTCGTGACTTCAGGTTTTCCTTTGGTTAAAGTTCCCGTCTTATCAAATGCAATAGCTTGAATATCAGCTAATTGAGATAGATAAGAACTCCCCTTAGAAAGAACGCCTTTTTTAGCTAAATTAGAAGTTGTTGATAAAGTTGCCGATACAGTAGCTGCTGCCAAAGCACATGGCGAAGCTGCAACTAAAAGAACCAATCCTCTATAAAAGCTTTGTGACCATGTCCAATCAAGTAGAAATGGAGTTAATAATATAAATAGTAATATGGCAACTAAAACAAATGTTACATATTTTGGTTCAAATTTTTGAATAATACTTGCAGCTTTAGTTTGGTTATCCTGGTTTTGATTCACTAATTGTAAAATTTTTGAAAACACCGTATCTTTATTTTCTTTCGTGACTTCCATTGTAAAAGTGCCCGTTCCATTTATTGTGCTCCCAAAAACTTCGTCTCCCTTGGACTTTTCTTTTGGTATACTCTCTCCATTAATAGAAGACTCATCAATAGACGTAGATCCAGACAAAATAATTCCATCAATAGGGACTTGATCACCATTTAATACTTGAAGGTGATTTCCAACTTTTAATTCATTAACTTTCACATTTTTTGTGCTACCGTCTGGGAGAATTAAACGAGCAGTTGTGGGATTCATTTCGAGTAATTTTGTAATTTCTCGTCTACTTCTTCCTTCTGCATAATCTTCTAGAAAATGTGCCCCAGAAAAAATAAAGATTAATAACGCACCTTCTCCAAAATTTCCCATCAAAGATGCTCCAATTGCTGCTAATCCCATTAAGATATGAGAATTAGGTATAAATCTTTTTTGACTTTTTGAGTTATGGATCGTCTCCCCAAGTCCTTCAAGGACAATAACATGGTACCCAGCGCTTATAGTAGCGATTAAGAACAAAATATTTTGTAAGATTTGATACTCTTTACTCAAAAAGAAAGCTATCAATGCTAGTGCTAAACCAATAAAGTACAAAATAATTGGCATTTTCCCATGATCATGGTCATGATCGTGACTATTATTTTCGTGTGAGTGTTGCTCTTGAATCTCTTTCATTTCTATCACCCTTCTTAATAAAACTATTTTTTTGAAATCGTAACGCTTACGAATTACATATGAAATAACATTCATATGTTTATGCGTTCATTATATATTGCTCTATCTGATTTGTCAAAAAAATAGTTATCTTATTTAGTTAATAAAAAAAATTGGACTATAAAACAGCTCTGCTTATGGAAAAACCTTGCTTTATAAAAATCTTGTGCTAACCTAAACATGAACGAACACACATATGAAAGAGAGGAAGTTTTATGAAATCATCATCAACTTCTCCGTTAACAAATGATTCTATCCAAGAGGTAAGTAAGATATTTAAAATGATTAGTGACCCTACACGTCTTTCAATTTTATTTCTTTTACAGAAAGAAGAACTTAGTGTTGGAGTAATTGCGCAGTCTTTAAGTATGGAACAATCAGCCATTTCTCACCAGTTAAAAACTTTAAAGACTTCAAGATTAGTAAAATCAAAAAGAGTTGGTAAAAATATGATTTATAGCCTTGACGATCTTCATATTTTTAGTATTCTTGAGCAAGTTTCAACTCATATCGGAGAACAAGAAAAATAAGCACAAACTACAAAGTTAAAATTATTTTACAATTCATTAGTTCAAATAAAGGGTTCTGTTGCAAAGTTGAATTTATAGTATAATT
>NZ_KV837116.1:0-464 GCF_001838465.1 Staphylococcus sp. HMSC061G12 | reverse complement strand
AATCAAGATTTCGGTATTTTTTACAGAAATTTGCGCCTGCAGGAGCTAAAAATCGGTATCAATTTTTGAAGGATTTTATACAAAATTTTAGTTTGTATGTAACTGGGCAGTGTCTAAAAATTGTCACTGGTTTTGCTAAAATTTTATGATGTGAAGTCAAAATATATTTATTGGCTTTCAAAAGGAAATTGAAATAAATACCTCCGGTTTTGATATATTTTACATATGGGAGGGTATGTTATGGAGATTGTATTACTTGTAATAGCAGGTTTTATTTTAGCAGGGATTGGTTTTTGGATTATGGCAAAATTTTATAAAAAATTATAAGACGTTTGTTTGTTTTACTTTATGTTCTTGAACTTGATTTAGACAAAATCAAGATGTATTTATTTTGCTCTTATTTGCGTTTTAAGCGCTTATATAGAATTTTGGGTTCTGTTGCAAAGTAAAAAAATATAGCTAAC